>VERK01000306.1 GCA_018882725.1 Actinomycetota bacterium
TGGTTGTACTGATCGGCGCTGAGCACCTTGCCATCAGGGCCCATGAGTTGGAGACGAATCAGCAAGGCCTCGACACCGCCGATGATGAAGAACACGAAGGCGGCGACGCCGTACATGATGCCGAGCTTCTTGTGGTCGACCGTGACGATCCAGTCGCGCCACGAGTTGCTGGCAGCCGGACGCTTGAAAACGCCGAGTGCCTCGCTGGGCTTCACACCCACGGTGGCGTCGCCGGCAACGGCGATCTCGGTGGAGGGACGTTCGATGATGGCCATCTCGTAGTTCTCCTTACTTGCGCTCGAGCAGATAGGCCACGAGGGCGTCGATCTGATCTTCGGTCAGGCCGAGTGCGGGCATGCCGCGGTACTTGCCGTCGGTCTCCTGCAACTTGGTGGGGTCGACATACATGGGCTTCTTCTCCGGCGCATTACGCAGCCACTCGCGGAGATCCTTCTGATTGAGGCATTCGGCGCTCACGCCGCTGAGGTACTTCGAGCCGAATTCGTCGGACGACGCGTTCCAGACCGAGTCGCGACAGTCCTTCGACAGCAAGTCCCATGTCGCGCCGGCGAAGGTGTTGCGCGTCATGAGGTTGGTGAGGTTGGGGGCGGCACCCGATACCACGTACTGCTCGGGGGCCGACACGATGAGGTTGCCCTCGGGATCGGCCAGACCGTTCACCTGATGGCAACGGCTGCACTGCTGGATGTAGAGGGCTTCGCCTTCCTTGGCCAAAGTTCCTTCGGCCGGCGATTCGTAAGGCGCCAACTGATTAGCCACCCATGCGTCGAAGTCAGCACGCTTCAACACGATCGTCTCCATGCGCATGTACGCATGGGAGAGACCGCAGAACTCGGTGCACTGTCCGGCATAGATACCTGGCTTCGACCCTTCGAGGCGCAGCAAGTGAACGCGACCCGGTACGCCGTCCTTCTTGCCGTTGAGCTTCGGGATCCAATAGGAGTGGATCACGTCGCGGCTGGTCACACGGAGAAGAACCTTGGTGTTCTCGGGAATGACCAACTGACCCGACGTGACGATCGGTTGGCTGAGCCCGTACTTCTCGACGTTGTCGCCGATGGCCGGGTAGTCGTACTCCCACCACCACTGCTGACCAGTGACGTTGACGACCATTTCGGTGTCGTCGGTCTTGGCCAGATCGAAGATGGTGCGTGCGGTCGGAACCGCCACGCCGATGAGGATGAGAACCGGAATGACCGTGAGAGTGATCTCGACGGCCGGCTTGCCGTGCGTCTGGTCGGGAATCGCTTGACCGCGATCGCGATACCGGAAAACGACCCACGCGACGGCCAAGAACACGATCACGCCGACGATCCCGGCTACCAAGAACACTGGCTGCTGCAGATTGTCGATCGTTTCGGCATTGGGCCCAGCAGGCTGCCAGGTGTCCTGCGGAGCGTCCTTGGCGCATCCAGCCAGGGCGACCAGGCCGGACACCGCACCGGCAAAGGCGAGAACGCGACGACGAGGGTTCTTCATCTGATCTCCGGATGTTGGTTTCGACAGGGATGACATGGTGTTCTCACTCACGGGACGAAGACGTCGATCTTGGCGCCCTCGACTCCGGGCACGGTGATGGTGAACGGTTCGTCGCTTGCCGACGAGGGCTTGGGAATCACAACAGTGACGGCTTGCTGGCCGCCCTTTTCGACTTTGGATGTGCACGCTTCGAGCGCGGTCTCCTTCTCGACGCCGTCACCCAGATCTTCGACGATCTTGCCGTAGCTCAAGACCATGCGTCGGGCCTCGTTGCTCTCGTTGATGAACAAGATGGTGGACGGGTTGGAACGCTGGATGGAGATCGCCGACTGAGCACCCGGATATCCGGTGGCCTCGGCGTAGAGCTGTCCGTCCTCAGTG
>VERK01000307.1 GCA_018882725.1 Actinomycetota bacterium
CAGGGGAAATGCCCGGCCGTAGACTCCGCAGACGTGTCGGGCCGCGCGTCGAACCCCCGGATCGGCCTCTTCGGAGGCACCTTCGATCCTCCCCATGTGGGGCACCTGGTCACGGCCGTCAACGTCCGCCACGCCCTGGGCCTCGACCGGGTCATCTTGATGGTGGCCAATGTGCCCTGGCAGAAGGAAGGCTTGCGCAGCATCACTCCGGCCGCCGATCGCCTGGCGATGGTCACCGCGGCGGTGCGCGGAGTTCCGGGTCTGGAGGTGGGAACGTGGGAGATCGAACACGGAGGTCCGAGTTTCACCGCTGACACGCTCACCGCGTTGAAGTCCACGAACCCCGACGCCGAGCTCTTCACGATCGTGGGTGACGACGCGGCCGCTGGCCTCGAAACGTGGGAGCGATTCGCCGACGTGGTGACCTTGAGTCGCATCGTGGTGGTCGATCGTCCCGGTGCGCCGGTCGAGTTGCCCTCGGGCATCGATTGGTTGCGCGTGGAAGTGCCGAGGCTCGAAGTGTCGAGCACTGATCTGCGCGCTCGGTTCCACGACGGCCGACCGCTCGACTATCTCGTGACCGACTCGGTGCTCGCGGTCATTCGCGAACGCGGTCTGTACACGTCCGAAAGCGCGCGATGAGTTATCTCAAGTCGCAGCGCCGTCAGCGCACCATCGTCGCGTTCGTAGCAGGTGTGTTGGTACTGGCGTTGCTGCCGGTGTCTGGTGTGATCGCTTGGCGTGCGGTGCGCGACTCGCGCGCGGCCGAAGCGGTGGTGTCGCTGCCCACCATCGCCGTTCCCACCACACCCACGGCGATCCTGGCCACCACCGACGAGCAGAACTACCTCGCGTCCATCAGCATTCTCACGTTGGCGCCCAACGGAGCCGGGGGCACGGTTCTGTCGTTGCCGGTCGGCATGACCATGAACGGCCGACCCGAGGGTGATCCGCAACGTTTGGCCGATGTGTACGGGTCGGACGGCATCGATGCTCTGAAGTTGGCCGTCGAGAGTCAGACCAACACGCAGATCGACCTCATCGCGGTCGAGCCGGAGCGTGGCACGGGTGATCTGATCGCTCGGGCGGGATCCATCGACGTGACGTACGGAACCGACGTGCTCGACTACGACGACGGCGAGATGCGGATCGTCGGCAAGGCCGGCCCGAACACCTTCACCCCGCTGCAAGCAGCCGCGGTGCTGGCGGCTCGCGACCCCGAGCGACCGGAGAACACGCGTCTTCCCGACGTGCGAACCACGTGGGAGGCCGTCGCGAAGGCCGTAGGCGCCGGAAAGATCGGCACCGTGCCAGCCACGGTGATTCAGGACGTGGGTGCGCAGGTTCCGGCCGACATGGCGTCGTTCATGTCGGCTCTCTTCGCCGGTCCGGTGCGCGTGTGGCAGATCGGTTATCAACTGATCACCGACCCCGATCGCAATCCCGATTCGCTCGATCTGTACGGCTTCGACTTCGGCGAAGTGATCATGGTGTTGGCGAGCGTGGCCCCGAGCGCGATGGTGGCGGTGTTCCCAACGTTGAGCTTGCAGGTCGACAGCCCGTTCGCCGATGCGGAAGTGACCCGACAGGCCGTGTTCCGACTCATTTACATGGGAGCCAATGTGATGTTGGTGCGCACCACCAACGAACCTCCGCCGGCAGTGACGACCATCTCGTACTCCGACGAAATGGACCGTGGCATGGCCGAGCCGCTCACGATTCTTCTCGACGAGGTCACGTGGGAAAGGGCTACCGAGCGTGTGGCCGGAATCGATCTGCAGGTGACCCTCGGCGAGTCGTTCGTTGCTTTCTTGAAGGCGACGGCTGGGACATCGATTGAAGATCAAGCCGCGTCGGCGATGTCGAGCACGAC
>VERK01000094.1 GCA_018882725.1 Actinomycetota bacterium
GTGCAGGGCTTCCCGCCCAAGGCCCCGCCGTACGCCGGTGCCGCCGACCCCAAAACCTTCAAGGCCTTCGGCGTGGGTTACGTCGAACTGCCGGGCGAATTGAAGATCGAGACCCGCCTCACCGAGGCCGATCCCGAGAAGTTGAAGATCGGAATGGAGATGGAGATGGTCATCATCCCGCTCTGCACCGACGAAAACGGGAATGAAATCGTCACCTTCGCGTTCGCGCCGGTGGCCTGAGAGGACGAGGTAAGAACATGACCACGGAAGTCGCCATCGTCGGCATCGGAATGCACGAGTTCGGACGCACCGAAGGTGTGTCGGGCATGGACCAGGGTGTGATCGCGGTTCGCCGTGCGTGCGCCGATGCCGGACTCAGTTGGGAAGACATGCAGTTCGCATTCGGTGGCTCGATGGCCGCCGGTGCCGCCGACACGATGGTGTCGCTGCTCGGTCTCACCGGTCTCCAGTTCATCAACGTGGCGAATGGTTGCGCCACCGGTGGTTCGGCCCTCTTCTCGGCGTACAACACGATTCGTTCCGGAGTTTTCGATCTGGGTATCGCGATCGGCTTCGACAAGCACGAGCGCGGAGCCTTCCGCGTCAACACCAAGGGTTCGGGTCTGGGCGACTGGTACGGAGCATCCGGTCTGGCGCTCACCACGCAGTTCTTCGGCATGAAGATCAATCGCTACATGCACGAGTACGGGATCACGCCGTCCACTCTGGCCAAGGTGTCGTCGAAGGCGTTCCGCAACGGTTCGCTCAACCCGATGGCGTGGCGTCGCAAGCCGATCTCGGAAGAAGAAGTGGCCAACTCGCCCATGCTCTCGTACCCGCTCACGCAGTACATGTTCTGCAACCCGGGCGAAGGCGGCGTGGCTCTCATCTTGTGCCGGGCCGACAAGGCACATCTCTACACCGACAAGCCCATCTACTTGCGCGCGGCCGCCGTGCGCAGTCGTCGCTTCGGTTCTTTCGAAGTTCTCGCTCCGTCGATCGCCCTCGAGCACAACGCCGGCCCCACGGTCGACGCGTCGAAGGCCGCGTTCGAGATGGCTGGTATCGGGCCCGACGACATCGACTTGGCTCAGTTGCAGGACACCGAGGCCGGTGCTGAAGTGATGCACATGGCCGAGAACGGATTCTGCGAGCACGGCCAGCAGGAGTGGATGATCCAGGCCGGCGAAACCGAGATCGGTGGCAAGTTCCCGGTGAACACCGACGGTGGTTGCCTGGCCAACGGCGAGCCGATCGGCGCGTCCGGTCTCCGTCAGGTGTACGAGAACGTGTTGCAGCTGCGCGGCGACGCGGGTGCTCGACAGGTTCCGAACAACCCGAAGGTGGCCTACACCCACGTCTACGGGGCGCCGGGTATCTCGGGCGTCACCATCCTCTCGCGCTGACATGGCCACGCTGACGCGTGATTCGGCTTCGTCGCGCGGTAGCGAGATGGCGCTCGTCGACGAGCGTCGCACGGTGTCGTGGGCCGAATTCGACGAGCGGGTCAACCGCCTCGTCAACGGTCTGCGCGATCGCGGTCTGGCCACCGGCGACACGATCGCGGTGATCGCCGGCAACCAGTGCGAGTGGTTCGAGATCGCCATGGCCTGCGCACACGGCGGCTGGACCTACGTTCCGGTCAACTGGCACTGGGTCGCCGACGAGTTGGCCTACGTCTTCACCGATGCCAATGCCAAGGCGGTGGTGGTCGACGAGCGTTTCGGATCGGCCGTGGCCGAAGCACTGCGCGACGAGCGCGCCAACGGTGTGCAGCTCGTCGTGGGCGTGGGTACGAACGCGTCGTCTGCGGTGCGCACCGATGCTCGTTTCGTCGAGTTCGAAACCGTGGTCGCCGGTGGCGATCCCTCCGAACCGGCCGATCAGGCGCTCGGTGGTCCGATGTTCTACACGTCGGGCACGACTGGCCGCCCCAAGGGTGTGCGCGGCGCGTTGTCGGGGGGTCTCGCCGTCACGCCCGACATCATGAAGTTGGTCGCGGCCGGCTTCACGAACTTCGTTCCGAGCCCGGGTCGCACCTTGTTGTGTGGGCCCTTCTATCACTCGGCCCAATGGGCCTTTTCCTTCTTGCCGATGATCAACGGTTCGTCGGTCGTGATGCAGCACAAGTACGACTCGGCGGGTGCCATCGAGTTGATCGATCGGCATCAGTGCACCAACGTGCATCTCGTCCCGACGCAGATGAAGCGCCTGCTCGATCTGACCGACGAGCAGAAGAAGTCGTTCTCCGGTGCGTCGTTGGCCGTGGCGTGGCACGGTGCCGCACCGTGTCCTCCGGCCGTGAAGCGCGGCCTCATCGAATGGTGGGGGCCCAAGGTCACCGAGTACTACGGGTCGACCGAGGGTTCGATCATCTCGGTGATCCCGGCCGACGAGTGGCTGCAGAAGGGTGGCAGTGTCGGCAAGCCGCTCGAGACCGTCGAAGTGATCGTGGTCGACGACGCCGGTCAGCGGGTGGCGCAGGGAAGTGAAGGCACTCTCTACTTCCGCAACAAGATGGGCACCGACTTCACGTATCACAACGACGAAGCCAAGACGAAGGCTGCTCACCTCGAGCCCGGCGTGTTCACCACCGGCGACGTCGGCTACATCGATACCGACGGTTACTTGTGGTTGTCCGACCGCAAGATCGACATGATCATCTCGGGAGGCGTGAACATCTATCCGGCCGAGATCGAAGGAGTCCTCGCGTCGCACCCGGCCGTCGAAGACGTCGCCGTGATCGGTGTTCCCGACGAAGAGTTCGGTGAGAGCGTGAAGGCAGTCGTGCAAGTGGCCGAGGGCCACTCTGCGTCCGATCAACTGGCCAGCGATCTCATCGCGCACTGCCGCAAACTGCTGGCCGGATACAAGTCGCCGCGTTCGGTCGACTTCATCGACATGATTCCGCGCACAGGCACGGGCAAGATCCAGAAGGCGCCGCTGCGGGCGCCGTACTGGGAAGGCCAGCAGAGGCGCATCTGACGATGATCGACTTCGGGCGTGCGTACCACCTCGGCATCCGAGTGCCCGACATCGAATCTGCGATGGACGAGATGGGCTCGACCCTGGGTGTCACGTGGTGCTCGCTGCAAGAGCGTGAACAGTCGGTGTGGACACCCGATACGGGTTCCGTCACCATTCCGCTCAAGTTCACCTACTCGGCCGAAGATCCGATGCATCTCGAACTCCTCGAAGGTGCACCCGGTTCCATCTGGGACGGCCGAGTGTCGCCCGGTGCTCACCACATCGGCGTGTGGTCGGATGACGTTCGGGGCGACACCCAAGCCTTGGTCGACGCCGGTTGGACGCTGCTGATGGCCCAAGCCGAACCGGCCCAGGGTTTCGGAGCCTTCACCTATGTGCAACCACCATCGGGTCTGATCGTCGAATTGGTGTGGAGTGCGATCAAGCCGATGTTCGATCGATGGTTCGCAGGAGGGCCGCTCGGATGACGACCAACAATCTCGCCTACGACGACCGACGGGGCAGCGGGTTCGATGCGACCAGTTCGACCGACGACGTTCTGAGTGGCCTCGACCTGTCGGGTCGGCGTTACCTCGTGACCGGATCGTCGGGTGGCCTCGGTCTCGAAACCGTTCGGGCGTTGGCCTCTCACGGCGCGACGGTCGTGATGGCCGCGCGCGATCGCGCCAAGAACGAGACGGCAGCCGACGGCATTCGCTCGGCGCATCCGAATGCTCGCCTCGAACTCCTCGACGTCGATCTCGGTTCACTCGAGTCGGTTCGATCGGCCGCCCGAGGCTTCGTCGCCGCCGGAGGCCCCCTTCATGGTGTCGTGGCCAACGCCGGCATCATGGCCACGCCGTTCGCGCTGTCGGTCGACGGATTCGAAAGTCAGTTCGCGGTCGATCACCTCGGCCATTTCCTGCTCGTGCGCGAGTTGTTGCCGATGCTGGCGGCATCGGCGCCAGCGCGAGTGGTGTGCGTGAGTTCGGCCGGCCATCGCATGGGCGACATCGATCTCGACGATCTCAACTTCGTCCACCGTTCGTACGAACCGTTTCTTGCGTACGGAGCGGCCAAGTCGGCCAACGTTCTGCACGCGGTCGAACTCGATCGCCGGTGGAAGGATCGGGGTGTGCGGGGAATCGCGATCCACCCCGGTGGCATCCACACCGAACTCGGCCGCTACATGACCCCTGAGGTGATCAAGGCACTCATGTCGCGCATGGAAGGCGGCGGTTCATCGTTCTCGTGGAAGTCGATTCCGCAGGGTGCGGCCACCCAGGTGTGGGCTCTCACGTCGCCGTTCTTGGAGGGTCGTGGCGGGATGTACTGCGAGGACTGCGACGTCTCTCCGGTGCTCGCCGACGACGTGACGACGGTGGACGGCCGCGGAGTCGCGGCCCGCGCGGTCGATTCGGCCAAGGCCCAAGCCCTCTGGGCACTCAGCGAACGCCTCGTCGGCTGAGTTTGTTACGGTGCGCTCGTGGCAACGATCCTGGCCCATATCACCGTGAAGCCCGGCTCGGAGGCGGCGTTCGAGGCCATCTCGCGCGATCTGTACGCGGCCAGCCATGCCGGTGAAGAGGGACTCATCCGCTACGAGTACTGGCGGGGGAGCGAACCGAGCACCTATTACACGTTGCTGGCGTTTCGTGACTTCGCGTCGTTCATCGCCCATCAAACGAGCGATCACCACGAAGCGGCTTCACCTCAGTTGGGCTCGGTACTGGCCGGCCTCAAACTCGAATGGCTCGACCCCGTCGACGGCGCCGCGCCTCTTCCCCGCACCGAGGCTCAAGATCTGTCGCAGGCCGCCGATGAATTGACTCGTCTGTACGCCAAACGATTCGCCGCTCAGGTCGCTCCCTGGTGGGCGACTGTTCGTTCGTAACACAATCCGCCATCGATTCACACGGGAGACATCATGACCGACATCCTCGACGAGAAGAAACCCTGGTTCCTGAACGGTAACTACGCACCGGTGTTCGACGAAGTCACCGACACCAACTTGAAGGTGACCGGAACCATTCCGAAGGCTTTGTCGGGTCTGTACGTGCGCAACGGTTCGAACCCGAAGAGCGGCACGGCTGGCCACTGGTTCTTCGGTGACGGCATGGTGCACGGTGTTCGCCTCGAAGGTGGCCAGGCGCAGTGGTACCGAAATCGTTACGTGCGCACTCCGAAGCTCGAGAAGGGTCTCGACGCGATGGACGCCGATTGCATCTTCGACCCCACGGCCAGTGCCGCCAACACGCACGTGCTCGCGCACGCCGGCCGCATCTGGGCCCTCGAAGAGGGCCACCTTCCGTGGGAGTTGTCACCCGAGCTCGAAACGATGGGTTGCGACGACTTCGGCGGCAAGTTGAAGACCGCCTTCACCGCGCACCCCAAGTTGTGCCCCGAGACCAACGAGTTGCACTTCTTCGGCTACGGCGCGGTATCGCCGTACGTCACGTATCACGTGCTCGATGCCAAGGGTGATCTGGTGCACACCGCACCCATCACCACTCCCAAGGGCACGATGATGCACGACTTCATGATCACCCGCGATCACGCGATCTTCATGGACCTGCCGGTCGTGTTCAACATGGACAACATGGCCAAAGGTCTGCCGCCCATCGGCTGGGACGACGACTACGGCGCACGCATCGGAATCCTCCCGCGCATGGGCACCGACGCCGATGTGAAGTGGTTCGAGATCGATCCGTGCTACGTGTTCCATCCGCTCAATGCGTACGTCGATGGCGACGAAGTGATCTGCGACGTGGGCCGTCACGCGTCCATGTGGCGCGGGTCCATGGACAACTTCGAGCCCTGTTACATGTACCGCTGGTCGTTCAACATGAAGACCGGTGCCGTCAAGGAGACGCAGATGGACGACTGGGCCCACGCATTCCCGCGCGTCGACGATCGCGTGGTGGGCTTGAAGCACCGTTACGGCTGGGTCTCGGGTACTCGCCCCAAGGCGATGGGCGGCATGGACGCGCCCGGAGTGGTGGCGCGTTACGACATGTCGAACGGCTCCAAGACCATTCACGATCTCGGTCCGTCCGCTCACCCGGGCGAGTTCGTCTTCGTGCAGGAGACGTCAGCGTCGGGTGAGGACGAGGGCTGGGCCATGGGATTCGTCTACGACGACGCCACCGATTCGAGCGACCTCGTGATCCTCGACGCCAGCGATCTGTCGAAGCCCCCGGTGGCTCGCGTGCATCTCCCGCAGCGCGTGCCCTTCGGTTTCCACGGCAGCTGGATCGACGACTCGGTGATGAACTGACTCAGCCGTTCGCCAACTGGCGAACATGGTCGTAGAACCCGAGGAGTCGTTCCGAGGGTTCGTACATTTCCACCAAATGACCGAGCGTTTCGCGCGCGTCAGCGAACACGAAACGTTGACCGGTATTCGTGTTGGCGTCGAGCAGTGTCGGCCAGTGCTGTCGCACGCACCAAGTGATGGCCTGCTCGAGATCGGGCACCATGAACGCCAGGTGATGAACGCCGGCGGTTCGGTCGATGAGCGGCGCAGTGTGCTCCTGAACGAGTTCGACCATCACGTCGCCCCACCATCCGTAGGCCGATGAGTGGTCGAATGCTCCGGGTCGGCCGCTGATGGTGCACGAGGCGAGTGGAATGTTGCGGGCCACCACGAACGGACCGGCCCCGGTGGAGGCCCGGAACTCGGCGGCCACGTCGTCGAGATCGCGTGACGGGTCGACGGCATAGGCGATTTGTACCGGTCGCGCCAGCGGACTCACGTTCGAAGCCTGCCAGACGCCGACTACCGTGGCGCACATGGGGAGAGATCCGGTTCGGTTCGGTGCACAGTCGGTCGAAGACATCGAGCCGTCACGTCTGCTCGTCGACCGCGCGGCGATCGTCGATCTGACCGTGCGGTACACGTGGGCCCTCGACTCCAAGAACTGGGACGATCTCGATCACGTGTTCCTGCCCGATGCCACGGCGTTCCTCACCGAAGAACTCGTCGGTGTGGGAGCGATCAAGGATCGCGTGCGGCGCGCTCTGTCGCATCTCGACGAGAGTCAGCACATCATTTCCAATCATCAGATCGTGATCGAAGGTGATCACGCATCGAGTCGGTGTTACCTGCAGGCTCAGCACGTGAGGCGTTCGGCCCAAGGCGGCCCCAACTTCATCGTGGCCGGCCGATACGAAGATCAACTCGTCCGCAAGGCGGCGGGCTGGAAGATCGCTCGCCGCGAACTCGTGATCATGTGGACCGACGGCAACCCGGCGGTGGCCCGGGGCTGACGCCGCTCCTCGAGCCGCGTCAGCGCTCGATGTACGGCCCGATGAGTTGGGCCACCTGGAGTTCGGTCGGGATGCGCTCGCGTCCGATCATGGTGTCGAGTTGTTCGTGGAAGTGCCAGATGCGCCGCTCTTGGTAGTTGATCGGCACGCCGCGCATGGCCGGTGATTCGAGCGACTTCTGCATCGGGGCCATGTTCCAGAAGTCTTCGGCCATGATCTGCGCGAAGTTGGCCAAGCGGCCTTTCCAGTGTTCGGGCAGTCCGTCGGCCGGCTCGAAGTCGATGGGTGCGTAATGCGTCCAGTCGATGCGCGTGGTTCGCTTGTCGATGGGCCAGAAGGTGATGAACGGAAAGCCGTAGGCCGCGATGGGTGTAATGAGGTTGGGGAACACCGAGTAGGCCGAACTCGTGCACCGAACCATGTCGTTGACCGTGTCGATGTCTTCGAATCCGGGCAGCACGATGTGCTGGTAGTCGTCGAAGTCCTTCATTCCGAGGAGCGAATAGGTGGCCTTGGAGTACGGCGTGATCATTCGCGAGTTGCCGTTGGGCAACAGCGACATGACCGCACCACGGTTGTCGAGCAGACTGTCGCCGCCGCGTGAGTGGATGTGCTTGAAGTGGTACACCTCGAGGAACGCTTCGGCCGTCACCTTCCAGTTGCACGGCACCACTTCGCTCTCTCGCGCGACCGTTCGCAGGCGCGGTCCCTGCAACTCGGCGAGTTCGTCGGCAATCGGACCGAGCCACTCGCTGAGCGACATGGCATCGGGATCCTGGTTCACGAAGATCCAACCGTCCCACACCTCGCAGCGGATCGTGGCCAGACAGCGTTGGTCCTTGTC
>VERK01000095.1 GCA_018882725.1 Actinomycetota bacterium
GCAAGGGACGGGTCTCGGGGGAGGCCGTGTTCGTTGCGTCGGCAGCAGCCAAGTCGGAGGACGACGGTTACTTGATGACCTACGTCTACGACGCCGCGGCCGACACCAGTGAGTTCGTGATCTTCGACGCGCTCACCATGGCCGCCGATCCGATCGCGACCGTCCAACTGCCTCGGGTGCCGTTCGGCTTCCACGGCAGTTGGGTACCGGCCTCCGTGGCCAACTGAATCCGGCCGCACACGCGGCTCACAACTGAGGGGGAAACATGAAGAGATCCACGAGAGTGGGCTCGCGGGGGTCGCGACTCGTTGCCGCGCTCATGGCGGGCAGTTTGATCATTGCCGCGTGCGGTGGTGACGACGATGGTGGCAGTTCCGAACCGGCCGCCACCGAAGCGCCGGCACCGGCCGACTCGGCCGCACCGGCCGACTCGTCGGCTCCGGCGGATTCGTCGGCACCGGCTGATGAAGCGGGCCCGCCGACCGGTCCCGAGATGGTCGTCGGCATGGTGAACACTGAAGGCACGCCCGGCCTCGACTTCCCCGACATTCGTCGGTTCGCCGAAGCGGCGTTCGACTACATGAACGAGCACGGCGGTTTCGGCAATCGGCCGGTGAAGTTGGAGTCGTGCATCGCCAAGGGTTCGCCCGAGACATCACAGGCCTGCGCCCAAGAACTCGTGGGCAAGGGAGTCGAACTCGTGATCCTTGGCCTCGACTTGTTCCCCGACTACAAGACGTACGACGCGGCCGGCATTCCCGTTATCGGCGTGCTGCCGATCCTCGCCGGCGATTACACCGCCAACGCGTTGTTCCTCACTGGTGGTAACGCCACGTCGATGGCGGCTGCGGCCGCGTACGCCAAGGAGTACCTGAGCGCCACGACCGTCGGCATCATCAGCGCCGACAATCCGGGAGCCAACGGCACCGCGGCATCGCTCGAGGCCGCTCTCGACAAGGCCGGTATCGCCCACACGATCGTCAAGGGTGGCGACAACGAAACCGACGCTGGGTACCAGGGTCTGATGCGCGAAGCCGCCAAGGACAATCCCGACCTGCTGATCTCGCTCTACTCGGACGCCGGTTGTATCGGCACCATGCGTGGTCGGGCATCGCTCGGAATCACCATCCCAGTGCTCACGACCAACATCTGTGCCGATAAGGACGTCATCGACCAGGTCGGTGACGATGCGACGGGTTGGACCTTCATTGGTGTTCCCGAAGACAAAGAGACTCCCGAACGTGCCCTGATTCGCAAGATCGTGTCGCCGGTGATGGGTGTCCCGGAGGACGAGATCGATGCCGCCAGCCTCGGTCTCGGTGGTCTTGGCATCATTCTCACCTTGTCGCTCCGCGACTATGCGATGCAGATGGTCGATGCGGGCACCGAAGTCACCGGAGCCTCGCTGTACGACTACTTGAAGACCACCAAGACGGGCTTGTTCCTCTACGGGGGGCAGACGCCGATCGAATGTGGTGGCTCGGCGTCCTATCCGGCCGTTTGCTCGTTCGTCTTCCCGATGGCCGAGTACAAGGGCGGTGGCAAGGTCGGCCCGGTCGAGGGTGTCGGTCTCGTCGACAGCAAGCCCTACTTGCCCTGATGTTCCGGTCGCTGCCGAGTAGTCGAGTCGAGGAGGTTCGATCATGACCGATTACCTCTTCTACTTGCTGCTCGGCAGCGGCGCCGGGGCGATCATCGCCTGCTTCGCCGTGGGCTTGGTGGTCACCTATCAGGCTTCGGGTGTAGTCAACTTCGCGCACGGGGCGATGGCCATGTGGGCGTCGTATCTCTACGCCGAACTACGCAACGGTGCGTACGTGTTCCCTATCCCAGGGCTACCCGATCGATATCACTTCGGACACGACGTCGGATTCCGTTGGGCACTCGTCTTGTCGTTGTTGACCGCCGGTGTTCTCGGCTTTCTCATCTACGCCTTGGTGTTCCGGCCGCTGCGAAGTGCACCGGCTCTGGCCAAGGTGGTCGCGAGCGTTGGTCTCGTCATCATCTTCATCTCGCTCGTTGATCGCCGCTTCCCTGATACCTCGGCAATCCGAGTGAAGCCGATCCTCCCGCGGGAGTCGGTGACGATTTCCGAGGGTCTGACCATTCCGCGTGACGGTTTCTGGCTGGCCTTCATTGCACTCGCCTTGACCGCAGCTTTCTGGGCGGCCGGTAAGTACTTGCGCATCGGTCTGGCCACGCGGGCCGCGGCCGAGAACGAAAAAGGTGCGGTGCTCCTCGGATACTCTCCCGACTTCTTGGCTGGCCTCGGGTGGATCCTCGCTTCTCTCAGTGGCGCGGCGATCGGAATTCTCGCCTCACCGCTCATCCAGCTGAACTCGGGCATCTATACCTTCGCCTTCCTGATCCCGGCTCTCGGGGCTGCACTCATCGGCAAGTTCCAGCGCTTCTGGCCGACTCTCTTCGCCGGCCTGTTCATCGGAATGATCCAGTCGACTTTCACAAAGATGCAAAACGATTTCTCGTGGTTCCCGAAGTACGGAGCCCGTGAGGGTCTTCCGTTCCTCGTGATCATCATCACCATGGTTGTGGCGGGTGAACGCCTTCCGGAGCGCGGCTCGGTGAGCGGCTGGAAGTTGCCGTCGGTTCCTCCAGCCAAGGTGACTGTCCAGTCGGTCGCTCTGCCGTTCGCCGCCGCTGTGCTCGGTCTCGTCTTCTTGAGTCCATTGTGGCGAGCAGCGATCATGACCACGACCATCGCCGCGGTGTTGGCACTGTCACTCGTGGTCATCATCGGTTTCGGCGGACAGACATCACTCGCGCAGATGGCATTCGCTGGAATTGCAGGTTTCGCGCTGTCGAAACTCGCGATGCAGTACGACGTCCCGTTCCCTATCGCTCCGATTGTCGCGTCTCTCGGAGCGGCGCTCTTCGGACTCATCGTGGGCCTCCCCGCACTTCGAGTGCGTGGCACCAATCTGGCGATCGTGACCCTGGCGGGAGGTGTCACCGTCGCCGAGTTCGTCTTCAAGAATCCGAGCTTCATCGGTGACATCGACAGTGGCGGGGCCAAAGTGCCGAACCCGAAGCTGGGAGATTGGGACATCGGCCTCGTATTGGGTACCAAGACATCGCGACCGATCTTCGGAATTTTCCTCGTGATCGTTCTCGTTCTCGTCGCTCTTGCTGTGGCCAACGTGCGTCGTGGATCGAGTGGACGCATCATGCTGGCCGTGCGCGGCAACGAGCGGGCGGCCGCGGCCATTGGCATCAACGTCACCCGGGTCAAGATGCAGATGTTCGCGTTCTCGTCATTCATCGCAGGGGTGGGAGGCAGCCTGATCGCCTACCGCTTTGGCGCAGTGTCCGACCTCTCGTATGGCACCATGGCGTCCTTGACGGTTCTGTCGTTCGCCTACCTCGGAGGCATCACGAGTGTGAGCGGTGCGATTACGGCCGGAGTGACTGCAGCCTCGGGCGTGATGTTCTACGCCATGAACCAGGTGATCGGCGGCATGGGCAAGTGGGAAGCGTTCATCGGTGGTGTCCTGCTCATCTTCACGGCCATCGCCAATCCTGAAGGAATCGCCGGTGCGATTCGTCAACAGACGGCGCTGGCCCGGGCCAAGAAGGAACGTCAGAAAGCCGGAGTGGCCTCGGTGGCCTGACCGCCACCGGTCACCCGCGTGAGCGCCAGATGTCTTCCGACCACAGACTGCGCAATTCACCAGCGATGAAGTCGCTCGTCCAACGCACCATGTCGGCCCAAGGAAACTCGGCGCTGGCCATCTCGGTGAACGCCATACCGGCGAGGATCAACTCAGCGTCCTCGATGTGCACCACGAAGTCGCGAGCTGGCTGATCGCGATCGCTGGCCGACAGCGGATCGGCTTCGGTCATCCCGAAACTCTCGTCGGGCCACAACTCTTCGATGCGGCCTTCGAGCGCCATGATCTCGTCGAGACGCCACGACCGAGCTCCCCAGCCGGTGTCTTCGCCACCGAACATCACCAACTGATCGCTCATGATGCCGAGGATCTGACGGATCGCTGACGCGGCATCGCGTTCGAGTTGCATCACCCGGGGTTCGGTGAGAGCCATGCACGAGTTTCTCAGAGATCGTCCGGTTGGGACGAACGGCCCATTCATCGTCAAGACGACGTGACGACATTCTTGGCCGATGAAGACACAACGACTGGTGCTGGTGGTGCTGACAATGGTCGCACTGGCCAACTGCGGAGGTTCGTCAGCCGAACCGATCGGACGAATCGATTCGATACCCGACGAACCCCGACCGGGGTTCGTGCCGGAATCGGACTCAAGAGCGACGACGACGGCGCCCCAATCGGTGGTCGACGGGTCGCTGCCGGTCGAGTGGGGGTTCGCCGAGTTGATGGCCAAGCGAATCGACTGCAGCCGCGACCCCTGGAGCTGTGACATCGACGATCTGGCCGTCTCCGAGTCGCCCGCCCATCACGACCTCACCGAGGTCTTCGAGCGCCGTCGCCGTTACGGCATCACGGCCTCGACCAAAGGCGCCCTCACGTACGAGGTCGACGCCATTCACGAAGTTTCACCCGAACTGGCTCATGTGTCGGTGTGCATCAACGACGACGTGGTTCTCACGATGAGAGTTCCCGGCGGCGGACCGCCCGCGATCTTCGACGAGTCGATCTCGAGTTACCGCATGGTCTTCGTGACGCAGAGAACGATGACTGGGTGGCGTTGGGTCGAGTTCGAGACGGTCGATCGAATCGTGGGGTTGGGCCTGTGCGACGCATCGTGAACAGATGGATGTGGGCTTCTCTCGTCGGATCTCTGGCGACAATCATTCCTTTCTCCGACCACGCGCAGGCGGGTGAACAGACGTGGGCGGGGTCGGGAGACGGAGAGATCTGGGCTGGTGTGCAGACGGGCTCTCCCGAGTCGGCCGGAACATGGAACGGGGTGGTCTGCTCGTGGACGGTGGAGACCGCGTACGACTCGAGTTTCGGTAGTGGGTCCACGGCACCGATCACGATGGAGATCGACGGCATCGAGTACGTGCTCTACACGCGTACGTGTGGTTCGTCGTGGTCGTCGGTATGGGTTCCGCAAATTTCCGAAGCACAACTCGCGCAGCAGGCGTCAGCGCTGGTTCGCGCGAGCATTCCGCCGCCGCGATTGCAGATGGCTCCCAACCCGAACTCGGCCGTGGTTCTCGTGTCGACGTGGTTCTGGGCCGACTCCACGTGGTGGCGTCCGGTGTCGGCGACGGCGTGGATCCCGACCCCTGACGGAGTCATCTGGGCCACGGCCACGGCGACGCCATCCACCATCACGTTCGCCACCGAGGACTCGGTGGTGAAGTCAGCGATCACCGAGTCGGTCACGTGTGCGGGCCCCGGTCCGGATTGGAATCTCGGGTGGGGTGACGACCTCGATTCGCCGTGCTCGTACGAGTATCAACATGCGTCGACGGCTCACCCGAGTGGACGCTTCGACGCACGAGTGTCGGTCGCCTGGTCGATCGAATGGACGTCGAGCAGTGGCGCCGGAGGTTCGCTGCCGAGTTGGACGTCGACCACGTCGATGTCGGTCAGGGTGCAGGAACTACACGCGCTGGTTCGCTGATCTTCGGCACCTTCTGCGACCAGATCACTCCGACGATCACCAGGACCGCACCGAGGATCTGAATGGGTACGAGCGACTCGTCGAGGATCAACACGACCCAGATCAGAGTGAGTACGGGCTCGGTGGCGGCGACGAGTGCGGCTGGTGCCGGACCGAGATGTTTGACCCCGAGGAAGAAGGCCGTTCCGGAGATCACGGTGCTGATCACACCGAGGGCGATCATCGACCACACGTACTTCGGACCAGATGGTGCATCGACCCCGCCGGCACCGAGGGCGAAGATCGCCGCCAGGAGAAACGACCCGGTGAGCCCCCACGCAGCGGCAACGAATCCGTCACCACTGTTGTGGTGTGAGCCGTCATCGGTTGGTTCGGCGGCCACGATGCGCTCGCTGAAGAGGATGTAGCACGCGTAGAGAAACGCGTTGCCGAGCGTGATGATCATGCCGATCACGGCTGAGTCACCCGCGCCATCGACCACCTCGGGAACGGTGAACGCGATTCCGAGCAGAGTGATGAAGACCGCCCACCACATGTGGCGCGTGGTGGGCTTGCCCAGGATTCGCGCACCGATCGCAACCATGGCGGGGTACGTGTAGCAGATCACGATGTAGAGAGCGCCGGGCAGGCGGTCGAGTGACGCGAAGGCCAAGTAGGCGAGCAGACCGAACACCACACCGGCAGCGAATCGAGGGCGCCAGTCGACGGCGAGGGGCGATGGTCCGTATCCGCTCGCGCGACGAATCGCGACCACGGTCCAAGCAACGGGTGCGGCAATCGCAAAGCGCCAGAAGAGAACGTCGGTGGTGCCGAGTTGTTCGAGGACGTTCTTGCCGAAGACGGTGAACAGGGAGTAGGCGAGCGCGCTCACCAGCATCCAGGCGATTCCCCGTTGTTTGGCCGACACGAGGGGAAGACGCTACGCCATTTGGCGGTCGAACGAGTGGCTCGGTGCCCCGACGAGGAGAAGGCGTTCGAACTCGTGGGCGGTCGCTTCATGATGGAAGAGGCGACCCTGCTGGTGCACGCATCCGAGTGCGAGCAGTTCCCGACTCTGTTCGGGCCTTTCGACGCAAACAGCCGAGAGGATGGCGCCGAATTGGTCGGACACACGGCGCGCCGTGTCGAGGTGGAGTCGATCGGAGGGGCGGTCGGATCCGATGACTCGCCCGTCGATCCGAACCTCGTCGATCGCGATGGAGTCGAGGATCCGCAGATCGGCGTGCGGAACATCAGCCAGGCTCACACGCGCACCTCGCGACCGCAGATCCGCCAACGACTCGGCCGCGGCGCGGAGATCGTCCGTCACCGCCGTCGTGCACAAGTCGATCGTCAACCATTCGAGCGACGCCGGGCCGAACAACGCGACGATTCGATCGTCACGCCACGCTCGCGGTGCGCAGTGCTGGGGAAGGTTGACCCGAAAACGGAATCCGTCGGCGAACGGCGACGACAGGACCACGTCGATGAGGGGAGTGGCTCCACGCACCGCCGACTCGGTGAGTCGTTCGTACGAGTGGGCATCGACCACCGACTCGAGGTACTCGCCCGCTCCTATGAGCGAACCATCGTCAGCGGTCCATCGGGCCAGAACCTCGGCTCCGATCAATCGCCGATTCCCGACGTCGAACTCGGGCTGGAAGTACGGAATGGTGCGCGAGTCGGCGATCGCCCGGCGCAGAAGGGTTTCGCGTCGCACGATTCGATCGTGCTCGAGTCGTTCGCCGGCCGACATCGTCTCGATGCGGTCGCCGCCGAGCCGCTTCGCTTCGCGCAATGCCGAATCTGCGAGGGCGAGCACTTCTGCCGGTGACGTCGACGGAGACGACGACGACGGCGTCCATGGTCCGATGGCGACGCCGACGCTGATCGAGACGCGAATCGTCCGGTCTCCCACCGGACAGGGCGATCGCATGGAACCGACGATCGCCCGCGACACGATGTCGGCGCGATCGGCATCGAGCACGATCACGAATTCATCGCCGCCGAGTCTCGCGACTGCCATCGTTCCGTCGGTCAGATTCTCCAGGCGACGCGCGATCTCTCCGATCAGGAGGTCACCGGCGTCGTGTCCGAAACCGTCGTTCACGGCTTTGAAGCGATCGACATCGCAGAACAGCACGGCGAGTCGGGGGTTCGTGGCAAGTCGCTGTTCGATGCAGGCGAGGAGAGCGGCGCGATTCAGGAGTCCGGTGAGCGGGTCGTGGGTCGCCTGATGTTCCCAGTGCCGCAGGTCGTCGCGCAGTTGCTGTTGGTGACTGAGGGCCGACGTCAGCCGGTGCCGGTGCGCGACGAGGCCCACGGCGAGTCCCGAGGTCGCGGCAACCGATAGCCAGAGCACGGCCGGGTATCGGCCGGCTCCCGGGGAGACTTGAGGAATTGCCGGTCCCGGGGGCTCTACCATTCGCTCATGACGAGGCGACTTCGGTCGATCCCGGCTCTCGTTCTGGGGGCGGTTCTGCTCACCGTGCTCGTGCCGGTGTGGCT
>VERK01000096.1 GCA_018882725.1 Actinomycetota bacterium
CGCGGCCACCCAGGTCGAGGCGGGCGCTCGGCTCGTCGAACAGAAGAACGGCCGGATCGTTCATGAGCGATCGGGCCAGAAGCACTCGCTGCTGCTCGCCGGACGACAACGTGGAGAACGATCGACCCGTCAGGTGGCCGACGCCCATTCGATCGAGACAGCCCTGGGCGCGCGACCGATCGGACTCGTCGTACCGGTGCCACCACGGCTCGAGGGCGGCGTTCTTGGCCGTCATCACCACGTCGAGTGGGTCGAGATCGCCCCGCAACTCCATGGCGAACGATGCCGACACGTAGCCGATCCGTCGTCGCAGTTCGCGCACGTCGGTCGATCCGAGAGTTTCACCGGCCACGCTGACCGAGCCACGGGTGGGGTGCTCGTACATCGCGGCAATGCGAACGAGGGTCGTCTTGCCTGAACCGTTGGCGCCGAGAATCAACCACCGTTCGTCGTCGCGCACGCGTAACGACACGCGATCGAGGATTGTTCGACCGTCGCGCACGAAGGTGATCGCGTCGAGATTCAGGGCATCGCTCATCGCCCGTTCATTGTGCCTGATCGACCCGACGCGTGACACGTGCGAGTGGCCGATCTCGTGAAGTGTTGTTCGGTACTGTTTTCTCGATGTTCCGACGACTGCGCCCTCGATTCGCGCTGATCGTCGCGATGGTGTCGATCGGGGTGGGTGGCATCGCCGTTCCATCGCTGGCCATCACGCCACGGTCGGCCGCCGAACGCGCCGCCGACGACATCGAGGCCGCTCGCGAGCGCGCCAATGCCGCCGCCCAAGCGTTGTTCGATGCCGAGTCACGGCTCGACAGCCTGCAGTTGGAGCAAGAGGCCACGGCTCAAGAAGTCGCCGACCTCGAAGCACGGGCCAATGCGTTGTCGTCGACCGTCCAGGAGTTGGCGGTTCGACGCTTCATGTCGGGGTCGGGGAGTGTTCCGCTCCTGTCAGGACTCGACGGTCCGACCGAACGGGTGCAGAAGGAGTTCTTCGTCTCCCTCGCAACCGACACGTCTCAGACCACGCTCGACGAGTTCGACGCCGTGGCATCGGATCTGGCCGACAAACGCGAACGCCTGGCCGCGCAGCAGTCCGCCACGGCTCAGGCCATCATCGAGTTGGAGGCGGCCAAGACGCGGGCCGATGACGAACTCGAACGACTCAAGGAGATCGAAGCCGAACGCCTCGCCGACGAAAAGGTGCGCCAGATCCTGGCCGCTCGTCGTCAGGCTGCGCTGCAGTCGGGTGCATTCACGTCGGGAAGCACAGTGTTTCAGCGTTTCGGAACCGCTGGCTTCCTGTCGAGTGGCGTGTATCTCGATGGTTCGATCATCTGTCCGGTCGTCGGCGTCACGGCCTTCGGAGACACCTGGGGTGCACCGCGAAGCGGAGGCCGTCGCCACGAAGGTGTCGACATGCTCGGTCCGACCGGTCTGCAACTCGTGGCCGTGGTGTCGGGGTTCGTGACCTTCAAGACCGGACTTCTCGGTGGCCTCGTGGCAACACTCGAAGGGGACAACGGCAACACCTACTTCTACGGCCACCTCAGCGCGTACGAAGGCTCGAATCGCACCGTGGGTCAGGGTGACGTGATCGGATACTTGGGCGACACCGGCAACGCCCAGGGCACCCCGCACCTGCACTTCGAGATCCGGCCCAATCGCGGGCGTCCGGTCAATCCTTACGCGTCGGTTCGTGCCGCCTGCTGAGGCGTGCGCAAACTAGGAGGGTGAGCGACCCCTCCCGCGATTCGTTGGCCGATGGCCTCGCCCAGGTCGTTGGGGACCAAGTCGAGAATCTGGCGCGGTTGTCCGGAGGGGCATCGCGCGAGACCTGGAGTTTCACCTCGGGTGGACGCCGTCTCATCCTGCAACGGCAGCGTTCGGGCGACGTCCGCGACATGGGAGTGGAAGCGAACGTTCTTCGCGCGGCCCACGCCGCTGGCGTGCGCGTTCCCGAGTTGCTCGCCAGTGGCACCGCTGATTCGCCGATCGGATCGTCGTTCATGGTTCTGTCGCACGTCGACGGCGAGACCATCGCCCGCAAGATCTTGCGCGACGACACCTTCACGCACGCACGCCACGTGCTGGTCGGTGATCTGGCCGCGGCTCTGGCGCGACTGCACTCGATCGATCCGTCGAACATCGTGGGCTTGCCGGCCACCGATCAGGTAGCGCAGTACCGAACCACACTCGACGATCTCAACACATCGCTCGATCAGGCTCATCCCACGTTCGAGCTCGCGTTCCGATGGCTCGAAGCGAATCGACCCGAGTCGGCCCGACGGTCGTTGGTGCACGGCGACTTCCGTCTGGGCAACGTGATGGTGGGCCCCGATGGGTTGCGCGCGGTTCTCGACTGGGAACTCGCTCATGTCGGCGATCCAATGGAAGACCTCGGATGGTTGTGCGTGCGCGCGTGGCGTTTCGGTTCGTCGTCGCCGGTGGCCGGTGTCGGCACGTACGAGCAGCTCGTCTCGGCCTACGAGCGCGAGAGTGGGCTGACCGTCGACCCTGACGTGGTGCGCTGGTGGGAAGTCCTGGGCACGTTGAAGTGGGGGATCATGTGCATGGTCCAGACCAGTTCGCATCTTCTCGGTCTGGCCCGGAGCCACGAACTTGCCGCGATCGGTCGGCGTGTGTGCGAGAACGAGTACGACTTGTTCCTCGCCCTCGACGGTCGCTGGGAAGGACTCGGTGTGCGATGAGCGAACTCCACGACGTTCCGAGCGCAGCGCAACTGGTGGAGGCGGTTCGCGAGTGGCTCGAGCGCGACGTACTCACGTCGACCACCGGTCGCGTTCAGTTCCACACCCGGGTGGCGATGAACGTGTTGGCCATGGTCGAACGCGAGTTGGCCCTCGGCCCTGATCAACGGGCGGCCCATGCGGCCCGACTGGCCGACCTGGGGGTGGCCGACGATCACGAGTTGGCTCGGGCCATTCGTGATGGTCGACTCGACGATCGACTGAGCGATGTCGTCGCAGCCGTTCGCGCCAGCGTGATCGAGAAGTTGAAGGTTGCGAACCCGGGTTACTTCGAATCGCGCTGATCACGCGTCGAGATCTTCACCGGCTGTCCGGCCGCCAATTGTCCGCAGGCCGCAGCGATGTCGGTGCCTCGGTTCTGGCGCACCGTTGCGTTCACGCCGAGCGCTTCGAGTCGATCGCGGAACTCGTGCACGTGCATCTTGCTCGAGCCGCGCACCTCGTAACCGGGTGTGGGGTTGAGGGGAATCAGGTTGACGTGCGGAGCCAGCGTGAGCGAATGACACAGCCGGGCCAGTTCGGAGGCATCGCGGACTCGGTCGTTCACACCCGAGATGAGCGCCCACTCGAAACTCAGACGACGGCCCTTGATCTCGAGGTACTCGTTGCACGCTTCCATGAGCATGGCGATGGGGTAGCGCTTGTTGATCGGAACCAGTTCGTCGCGAAGCTCGTCGTTGGCCGCATGGAGGCTCACGGCCAGGTTGACCGGAAGTGGCCGATCAGTGAGTCGCTTGATCCCGGGCACGATGCCGACGGTCGACACCGTGAGGTGTCGAGCCGACATTCCGACGTCGTCGTGGAGCCGGACCAGTGACTCCCACACCGGCTCTTCGTTGGCCAGCGGCTCGCCCATACCCATGTACACCACGTTGCTCACGCGTCGTCCGAGCGCCTTGGCGCGTTGGGAGGCCCGCACCACTTGCTCGACGATCTCACCGCTGGCGAGATGACGGGTGAAACCAGCCTGGCCAGTAGCGCAGAAACCGCAGGCCATCGCGCAACCAGCCTGTGTGCTCACACACACGGTGGCGCGGTCGGCGTAGAGCATGAGAACTGTCTCGATTCGGCTGCCGCCGTACAGCTCCCACAAGAACTTCACGGTCTTGCCCCGATCCGATTCGACCTCGGTGACCAGCGTGAGCGAAAGCGGCAAGGCTTCGTCGACGCGCGAGCGCAGGGTCTTGGGCAGATTGGTCATCGACTCGGGGGTCGCGAGCTCCTTGTAGAGGCCGTTCCACACCTGATCGATGCGATAGCGCGGCTCGCCGTCGAGGAGCCGCGACAGATCGTCGCGTGACGCTTGGTAGCGAGTGGTCACGGCTGTCCGGCGAGTCGTGAGTACTCGTTCATGCGTGCGCGGAGAACGTCGAGACTCGCGGTCCAGAAACCTTCGTCGGTCACGTCGAGACCGAACGCCGATCCGAGTTCTTCGGCGGTGTTCATCCCGGCGCGCGAGAGCAAGTCGTCGTAGCCGGCGCGGAAGCGATCAGGATCGCGATGGAACTGCGCGTACAGCCCCAGTCCGAACAGCAGGCCGTACGTGTAAGGCCAGTTGTAGAAGTGGCTGCCGTAGTAGTGGGGCTTGAGAACCCACATGTGCGGATGTGCAGTCGATTGATCGAGGCCGTCACCGTATGCGGCCGACTGGGCTTCGAGCATCATCTCGTTCAGTTCCTGTACACCGAGCGAGCGACGCTGACGACGAGCGAACACCTCCGTCTCGAACAGGAAGCGACTGTGGATGTCGACCACCACCTGGTTGGCTCCCAGCAAGTCGACGTCGAGCAGGCTCAGACGTTCGTTGCCCGAGAGACGAGCAAGACCGGCCTCCACCATGAGCGTCTCGCAGAAGATGCTCGCGGTCTCGGCCAACGCCATGGGCAAACGCTTCTGCAACGGCGTGCGGCCGGCCAACTGGGTGTTGTGGTACGCGTGACCCAATTCGTGGGCCGTGGTCTGAGCCGATTCGACCGAACCACTCCAGTTGAGCAAGATCAGAGAACGGTCGTCGACGAAGGGCATGCAGAACGCGCCGCCCACTTTCCCGTCACGCGGCGGAGCGTCGATCCACGACTCGGCGATCGCACGGTCGACCATTCCCGCGAGTTCGGCGCTGTATTGGCCGAATGCACTCTTCACCAACTCGATCGATTCGTCCCATCCGATCGAGTTGGACGACGTGGGCAGCGGAGCGACGAGATCCCACCAGGGAAGACCGTTGCTGTGGCCGTGGAGTCGAGCCTTGGTGCGCATCCAGCGGCGGAAGTCGGGGAGTGACGCACTCACGGCCGATTGCATCGCATCGAACGTGGCCCGACTCACGCTGTTGGCGAACAGCGAGGCATCGAGCGGAGCGGCCCAGCGACGGCGCCGGTTGACGGTGTTGGCCTCACCCTTGATCGCGTTCATGGCCGCCGCGCACGCGGTGGCCACTTGCGGCCAGGCTGCCATCTCGGCGTCGTAGGCGGCGCGTCGCACCGCGGGGTCGGGGCTGGTGGCCAAGCCACGCACGGCTGGCATCGGAAGGCGAGTGCGTCCCGACGGCAGATCGACCTCGGTCGACAATTGCGAGGTGACGTCGCCCTGCAAGCGTCCCCAAGCACCCGAACCGGTCGTGGACAGTTCGGCGTAGAGGCCTTCTTCGATCTCCGACATCTGATGTTCGGCCCGGGCGGCCAGACGAGTGAGCGGACCGACGTGCTCGCGAGCCTCGTGGCTCACCGCCGACAGCGCGTCGGGATCGTGATGCGCAGTGAAGTCGGCCAGTCGCGCCAGCAATGGGCTGACTCGCGAGCCCAGCACCTCGATTTCCGACAGCAGTGATTGCGCCACTTCGTGTCGGGTGTCGGTGGACACCGTGGCGTACACGTAGGCCTCGAGAACTTCCATCTGCGCGACCGTCGCGTTGAACGCGGCGATGGCGCGATCGGCACGATCGCCCGTGGCCGCATCGACCGTAGGCACTGTTCCTTCGGCGCCGCCGCGGATGTCGAGTTCGTCGTAGAGCGCCTCGAGCCTCGAGACCTCGGCTCCCAACTGTTCGAGAGAGGCCACGAAGGAGCGACTGGTGAGAGATTCGTGAACGTCGGCGACGCTCCACGTGGGCAGGCTCTGAGTGTCGGTCATTTTTGATCGTCTCCGTGATGATGATGGTGATGATCGGACGAGGTCACGCGGCGGCCGCCGCTCCCGAGCGACACGTCGCCCACGAAGGCACGGTCGGTTCGATGCAAATGGAAACCCAAGTTCTCGTACATCGCGACGGCGGCCCGATTGGAGGCGTCGACGTAGAGCATGGCGGTGGTGATGCCGCGATCGGCGATGCTCTGCAATCCCGACACCGTGAGTCCGCGTCCGAGACCGCGACCATGGAAGTCGGGATGCACCGCGATCACGTAGATCTCGCCCATGCTCGGACTCGTGTCGTGGTGGATCTTGGTCCAGCAGAAGCCGGCCAGTCGTCCATCGATCTCGTGGAGCAAGAAGCCGGCCGGATCGAACCAAGGCTGGGCCATGCGCGACGTCAGCGTGACGATGTCCCAGCCGCCTTGTTCGGGGTGATGGGCGAAGGCCGCGTTGTTGACCTCCAGCCACGCCTGCTCGTCCTGCCCCTTCACGAATGCGCGCACCGGAACGGCCGCCGACTGATCGGCGACGCTCAGAGGCAGCGAGCGCCGCATCTGGTGGAGGGTTCGCCCGGCGGTCAGCCCCACGGTGCGAGCGACGGCCTCGTGAGCACTCGTGGGCTCGAACACCCACCAGTGCACGTGTCCACCGCCCGAACTCGCGACCTCGTCGAGAGCGGCTTCCAACAACTCGGGTCCGATCAGATTCATCTCGTAACGATGGTGAGGGTGGACGACGAGTTCGACGGAGTACGAGCCGTGGCCACGACTCACCTGTGCGTAGGCAACGGGGTGGTCGTGGCCGGGTTCCCACGCCACGAAGCCAGCGAATCCCTCGCGGCCTCCGTCCACCAAGTCGAGCCACAGATGATCGGACAACGGTCGATGTCCGTCGGCGCGTTCGGCGTCGCGGAGAAGATCGCGCACGATCGCGATGTCGTCGGGTTCCATCTGACGCTTGATGTCGAGGACCCGCATGGCCTCACCCTACCGTTCGACCCCTGAGTAGGGTTCGGGGAATGGCCGCTACGAAACGTCGCCCGAACGGCGCGGCCGATCGCACGGTCGAAGTGGCACGTCGTCTCGAGGGGCTCTATCCCGAAGCGATCTGCGAACTCGAACACCGCAACGCATACGAGTTGTTGGCGGCCACGATTCTCTCGGCGCAATGCACCGATGCCCGCGTCAACATGGTGACTCCGTCGTTGTTCGCGAAGTACCCGTCGCCGTACGACCTGGCCGTGGCGAAACCGGGCGACGTCGAAAAGATCATCCGGTCGACTGGCTTCTATCAGAACAAGACGAAGAGCCTGATCGGGATGGCTCAGGCGCTCATCGAACGTTTCGACGGTGAGGTCCCACACGATCTCGACGATCTGGTCACGATTCCCGGTGTCGGCCGCAAGACCGGCAACGTGGTTCGCAGTGTGGTGTTCGACCTTCCCGGTCTTCCAGTCGACACGCACGTGGGTCGTCTCTCCCGACGTCTCGGACTCACACGGCAAGACGATCCGGTGAAAGTGGAACTCGAACTCAACCGCTACTTGCCGGGAGAGGAGTGGGGTTCGTTCAGTCTGCGCTTGATCTTGCACGGTCGTCGCGTGTGCGACGCCCGCAAGCCGAGATGCGACGAGTGCACTCTGGCCGACATCTGCCCGTCGGCTGGCAAGGCTCGCTGACTCGCGCGCCGTTCGGCCGTGGTCAACTGGCGATGCGGCTGGCACGCGCCAGGGCGCGGTGAGCCGAACGCAGTGCTCGTTCGGCCTCGTGAATGGCCGACATGAGGTCTTCGAGGTGCTCGCCCAAGTTGGCCGAACCGAGTTCACGCACACGATCGAAGTATCGATCGGTTCCCTCGGCCATCACGGCGAGTTCGGCGGCAATGGTGGCGAGTTCGCGATGGGTCACGCAGCCACGTTAGGTCCCGGTGCTGCGAACTCACTTCGACCCGTTCGGCCTGGTCGGTAGCCTCATGGCGTGACGCGCCTCCCCGTTCGCGACGATTTGAAGGCCCTCGAGGGCTACCACTCGCCCCAAGTCGACGTCCGGG
>VERK01000097.1 GCA_018882725.1 Actinomycetota bacterium
GGCCACGGGCCCGGTCGTTCGCATTCCGGGCCCGGTGGCGGGTGTGATGAGGGGCGGTAGCGTTTCGTCCGCTACTTGCTCCCATCGTCTAGTGGCCTAGGACACCACCCTCTCAAGGTGGCGGCACGGGTTCGAATCCCGTTGGGAGTGCCAGATGACTTGTGGATCTGGGTGAACAAATCACCGGATTCGCGTCGATTTTTCTCCCAGATCCGCGTGGTCGGGTTGACTACGGGATGTGGTCGCCGAAGGAAAGCGCTCGTTCTGGTTGCACCAGGCCGCCGAGTACGTGATCGGTGGCGCTCTTGTTGCCACGGGGCTTCAGTCGCCCGAGCCGCTCGTGCCCACCGTGGTGGGTGCACTCATCGCGCTCAATACGGCCTGTGCTGACGGCCCGCTCGGTGCGTTTCGTCGGGTCTCACGCCGGCTGCACCGCGTTCTCGATTGGCTCGTTCTTGCGGTTGCGATCCTCGCTTCGGCCGTTTCGAACGTCGACGACGCAACGCGCATCGTCATGGTCATGATCGTCATCGTGTTCGCGGTGGTCGTGTGGCGGACTGACTACTCGCCTCGCCAGCCGAGGACGGTGTCATCCGATCCGAGTCGCGCCGATGATTTCGGCCGCCAGGCCGGCCGAGTGGCCGGACACGCCGCGGCCCGCGCGCGCGACAAGTGGCGCCGGTCCCGCTGAGCGTCCTCGTAGTACCACTCGTAGGCTGAGACCATGTCGTCAACGTTCGAACGCCCGGCTCCCGATTTGTCGAAGATTCTCACAGCCTGGGAGGAGTGGGAGAAGGGCGAGCAGAACCCCGGCAAGGTGCTCACGAACATGAAGACGGCCGGACTGCACGAAATCCTGCGCGAACTCTCCGAGTCCGGCTGGAAGCCCGCTTCGCGTTGATGACATGAGCGCCACTCGGCGCCCGGGTGGCACACAGCGCATTCCGTCACCAGCGGTTCGCCGACCCGGTGGAGATCCCGTGTGGTCGTCCGCTTCCGCGTCGTTCGCGTTGGATGACGTTCTCGCGAATGTGACTCGCCATCAGTCGGCAATCGCCGATTCGCACACCCCGCGGACGGACGAACGGGTGTCGGCGGTCTTGGTCGCTCTCGCCGACGGCCCGCACGGCGCCGAAGTTCTCCTCACGCGTCGATCCGAGACCCTGTCGAATCACAAGGGTGAGATCAGCTTTCCGGGTGGGCGAGTGGACCCTGATGAAGACGTCGTGTCAGCGGCGTGTCGCGAGGCGCGCGAGGAGGTGGGGCTCGATGTTCACCCGGCGCGGATTCACGGTCGGCTGAATTCGTTGTCGACGTTCGTGAGCAAGAGCTACATCGTCCCAGTCGTTGCGACCGTCGATGCGAATCCTGCGTTGTCACTTCATGATGCCGAAGTCGACCGCGCCTTCTGGATCCCGTTGTGCGAGTTGGCTGCCCCCGATGTGTTCGAGTGGGAGTGGTGGTCGTTCAATCGACCGACCGACCCCGAGCGTCCGATGTTTTTCTTCTATCTGCACGACGAAACCGTGTGGGGCGCCACCGCACGCGTGCTTCATGAGTTGCTCTGCGTAGTTCACGGCGTCGACCACCGCGAACCACGCTGAGTCAGGGGCCGCCGGCGATGCGGACGGCACGGAAGAAGATCTCGGCCCACGACCGGCACGACATCTTCTGATCCATCGGCCGCACCGCACACGTCGCAACCATGTCGCGCCGGAACTGCTCGTCGATCTTGCGTCGCATCGGTGCCCGCCATTCACCGGGCAGGCGTTTCGCGTTGCGGTAGGCGAAGTCGTGTCGCCGACAGGGCAGTGAGAAGTCGAACGAGCGCCCTGTACTGCCGATCAGCGGAGCCGAGCACCCGTCGGTCGACCAGTCGAAGTTCGACGGTTGTTGTCGTTCGGCCGCGACCGCGAAGTGCAGGAGCGGTGTGGAGAACACCAGACGATGGAAGTCGTCGACGTCGTTGGTGACCACAGGGGGAGCGGCCAGGTGACTCGTGGCCGCCACGAGGATGGCCAGGGCCCAGCCCATGGTTTCCTCCGTTCGGTTTCCGGCCCGCGCCGGAGAACGAAGGTGGAGTCAGCGCCGCCTCATCGGCGACGCGACGCGATGATCAGAGCGTGATCAGAACTCGACCGAGTCGTTGATGCCGTTCACCAGGAGCGCCATCTCGACGGCACCCACCGCGGCTTCGTCGCCCTTGTTGTCGACGCCGGGGCCCGAACGATCGAGCGCCTGCTGGTTGGAGTCGACGGTCAGAACACCGAACATGATCGGCACGCCCGTGTCGATCTGCGCGGTCTGGATTCCGCGCGCGCATTCACCGGCCACGAAGTCGAAGTGCGCGGTCTCGCCGCGGATCACCGCACCGAGTGTGATGACCGCGTCATACTTCCCGCTGCGAGCGAGAGTGGCCGCGGCCAGCGGCACCTCGAAGGCCCCCGGCACCCACACCTCGTCGATGTGATCGCGCGCCACCTGGCAACGCTCGAGACCACGGTAGGCACCGGCCAACAGTTCCTTGCCGATGTGATCGTTGAAGCGCGCGCACACGATCGCGATGCTCAGGCCCGAGCCATCGAACGAGAGTGCGTTTCCGTCATTGAGGCGGGTCATGTCAGTTCGCTCCCTTCGGCGCGCTCGACGGCAAGTCGAGCAAATGGCCCATGCGATCGCGTTTGGTCTCGAGATACTTGATGTTCTCGGGCGTCGCGTGCGTGTCGAGCGCGACGCGATCGACCACCTCGAGTCCGTAACCCGCCAGGCCGCCGTACTTCGACGGGTTGTTGGTCATGAGGCGCAACTTCGTCACGCCGAGATCGGCGATGATCTGTGCACCGATACCGTACTCGCGGCTGTCGATGGGCAGACCCAACTCGGTGTTGGCATCCACGGTGTCGAGGCCTTTGTCCTGCAGCGAATACGCACGGATCTTGTGACCGATTCCGATACCGCGTCCCTCGTGACCGCGCAGGTACACGACCACGCCACGTCCGGTCTCGCCGATGAGACGCATGGCCGAATCGAGCTGCGGCCCGCAGTCACAACGTCGGCTGCCGAACACGTCACCGGTGAGACACTCGGAGTGCACCCGAACGAGAACGGGCTGGCCGTCGTCCACGTCACCGATGCTGAACGATAGATGCTCGATGTCGTCGATCTGACTGCGGTACGCAGTGCAGGTGAACGCGCCCCACTCGGTGGGAACCTGTGCCTGGCCGATCCGTGTCACCAACTTCTCGTGACGACGTCGGTACTTGATCAACTCGGCGATGCTCGACAGCAGCAAGCCGTGTTCTTTGGCGAACTCGATGAGCTCCGGCAGACGCGACATCGTGCCGTCTTCGTTGGTGATCTCGCAGATCACGCCGGCCGGCTCGAGTCCGGCCATACGCGCCAGGTCGACGGCGGCTTCGGTGTGACCGGCCCGCTTCAACACCCCGCCCTCACGGGCGCGCAGCGGGAAGATGTGGCCGGGGCGCGCGAACGCGGCGAAACCAACTTGTGGATCGGCGAGCGCTCGAAGTGTGGCGGCGCGATCGGCGGCCGAGATGCCCGTGGTGGTTCCTTCGATGAGATCGACCGACACGGTGAAGGCCGTGCGATGACTCTCGGTGTTGTGCTCGACCATCAACGGCAGACGCAGATCGTCGCATCGCTCGCCCGACAGCGGCGCTACCACCACACCTGAGGTGTGGCGAACGATGAAGTTGATCTTCTCAGGCGTGGCGAACTGCGCGGCCATGATGAGGTCGCCTTCGTTCTCACGATCTTCGTCGTCGACCATCACGATCATCTCGCCGCGCCCGATGGCGGCGATCACGTCCTCGATGGGGGCGAACTCGAAATCAGTCATGACTGCTCCTCACTATCGACGGATCGACGACGATCTCCAAATCGCCGCCTACCGGGGTCACGCGGACGAACCGTCCGCGCTCGAGATCTGCAATTGACGGCGCTCCGTTCCCGCTGAACAGAGGAGTGCCGTCGCTTCCGCCCATGAAGGCCGGGGCCAGGTAGACCACGTAGCGGTTCACGAGACCGCGGCGCTGGAACTCGCCGGCCACGGTGGCTCCGCCCTCCACGAGCAATTGCACAACGCCCTCCGAGCCCAGTTGATCGAGGAGCGGTTCGAGTTCTCCCGACCACTCGAAACACGGATGAACTTGGGCGTTCTTCGGTGCGGAACCGAGCACCACGCGGCGGGGCGAACGACCGGGTACGAGTCGAGTGGTGAGGGACGGGTCGTCGGCACGCACGGTGCCGGCCCCCACGAGAATCGCATCGCTCTCGGCGCGCAATTGGTGGGCAGCACGACGGGCTTCTTCACCCGTGATCCACTGACTCGTTCCGTCGGCCGCCGCGGTTCGGCCGTCGATGGTGGCGGCCAACTTCACGATGACGAATGGACGGCCGGTGCGTCGGTGATGCAGATAGGGAAGCAGTTGTTCGGCGGAATCGTCGGCGCCGCAGCCGATGTCGACAGCGATCCCGGCTGCGCGCAGCGCGGCGAAACCGTTTCCACCCACGTTGGTATCGGGGTCTTCGAGCGCCGACACCACGCGTGACACGCCCGCTTCGATGAGTGCATCGGTGCACGGCGGTGTGCGCCCGTGATGACTGCACGGTTCGAGCGTCGTGTACACGGTCGCGCCGCGCACGTCGGCTCCGGCATCACGTGCCGCATCGAGAGCGACACGTTCGGCGTGTCGATGACCGGGTTCTTCGGTGGCGCCGTCGAACACGCGGCCGTCAGACGTGATGATCACACAGCCGACCCACGGATTCGGAGACGCCACGGTGCGCGCCGTCGCGGCGTTGGCCAGTGCTCGTTGCATCATCGTGTGGTCGGTCATGTGTGGTCTCCGGCTCGTGCGTGACGAGACGGAACGCAACGACCGACCGAGCAGGCTCGGCCAGCAGTGACGCACCCGTGCTCCCATCCGGACTCTGACCGTCGGCCTCGGAATTTCACCGAGTCGGCCCGGACTCGACATCGCTGCCGACTTCGGGTTCGCGGGCTCTCACCGCCGGTTGGGACTTTCACCCACACCCCGCACGAGGTGGTTTCAATTGTCCGGTCAGCCTACGCCTGGGCCCGTAGCAATTCCCACGCCTCGGCCACGTGATGTCGCTCGGTGGTACGGCTACCGATGGAGAAGCGCAGGACACTGCGATCACCCAGCACCGTCCGGGTGAAGAGTGCCTCGCGCGTTCGGTTGGCCGTCTCGATGAGAGCATCGGTGGCCTGGTCGCCGGCCCGCAGGCGAACGCACAACAGGTTGAGGGGATGCGGGGCGACGATCTCGAATCGCTCGTCGGCGGCCACCCACGATGCGAGTTCGTGAGTGAGTCCGACGTGGCGGCGGATCATCGATCGGAAGTAGTCGACTCCCTCGGCGCGGATGGCGAACCACAACTTGAGTGAGCGGAAGCGACGACCCAGCGGAATTTGCCAGTCGCGGTAGTCGATGGCTTGTCCGGATTGCGCGGCGCCCGAGCGCAGGTACTCGGGAAGGATGCTCAACGCACCGAGCAAAGCCGTTCGATCGGCGACCCAGAAGAGATCGCAGTCGAAGTTGACTCCCATCCACTTGTGAGGGTTGGTGCAGTAACTGTCGGCGTATTCGAGACCTTCGTTCACCCACCGATGCTCGGGGGCCAGAGCCGCGATGCCATGCATCGCACCGTCGACGTGCAACCACATACCGTGCCGTTGCGTGATGGCTGCGATCTCGGCGGTCGGGTCGAATGCTCCCGACGAGGTTGTGCCGTGGGTGGAACAGACCCAGAACGGAACGAGTCCGTTCGCACGGTCGGCTTCGATCATCCGCTCGAGTTCGCTCACGACCATCGCGAATGAATCGTCGTGGGGCACGATTCGCACGCGATCGGTGCCGATGCCGGCGATGCGCAGACCCTTTTCGATGCTGGAGTGAGACTGCGACGTGCAGTAAGCCACCAGTCTGCTCGTGTCGCCGTCGGAGTTCACGCGTCCGCTGGTGATTCGGTGACGGGCGGCCAGGATCGAAGAGAGAGTCGCTTCGCTCGCCGAACCCTGAATGACTCCGCCACCGTTGTCGGAGGTCGATCGAAACTTCACCGGCAAGTCGAGTAACTCGTGCATCCAGTCGAGCATGAGTGTTTCGACCTCGGTGCAGGCCGGCGACGTGACCCAACTCATTCCCTGTACGCCGAGGCCAGCAGTCAACAGATCAGCCAGGATCGATGGGTACGACGAATTGCCTGGGAAGTACGCGAAGAACTTCGGGTGCTGCCAGTGCGTGAGGCCGGGCATGACGATGTCGCGCACGTCAGCCAAGATCGCGTCGAACGGCTCGGGTGCGCTCGGTGGATGCTCGGGAAGGCGACGCCGAATGTCGCCGGGTTGAGCGTCGGAGGTAACGGGACGAGTGTCGATCGTTTCGAGATAGTCGGCGATCATGTCGACGACGGCTCGTCCCTGGGCCCGGAATTCTTCGGCGTCCATGTTCGTCACGCTAGTGATGCAGGGCTACCTTGCCCGCATGGACGAACACATCGACCCGACGCGCTTCGCGGTGCATCGCTCGAACGTGCGCGGATTCGATCAGGCGTACGTGCTCGAGCGTTCGCGACGGGGTTCATCCAGCCCGGCGTTGGTGTGCGTTCACGGTTGGCCCGAGTCGAAGCGAATCTTCTGGAAGGTGATCGAGTCGCTGGCCGCGGCTGGCTTCGACGTGATCGTGCCCGACCTGCGCGGGTTCGGCGACAGCGGCCTTGCGGCCGACGGCTTCTACGACACTCCGTCACATGCTCGTGATCTTCACGCTCTCGTGCACGACCATCTCGGGTACGAGAGTGCGGTGTTGCTCGGTGGCGATCTGGGTGGCCCGGTCATTCAGGAGATGGCGTTGCGGTGGCCCGACTTCGTGTCGCGGATGGTTCTCTTCAATTCTCCGCTCCCGTACGACAAAGAGCGCATGGACGGCATCGTTGGCACGAGACCTCCGCGCGAGTCGTCCGATTACTTCATCCGCCAGGGGACCGACGCCGATGCGCTGGCCGCCGAACTGTCCACCGAGGCCGAGCGTCGTCGCTACATCGCCACCTTTTACTCGAGTCGCTTCTGGGCTCATCCAGGTTCTCTCGACGCTGCCGAAATCGACTTCCACACCGAACCCTTCGCGCGAGCCGAGTCGCTACGTGCGTCGTTCGGCGGATACGAATCGGTGTTCGATGCGGCCAAGCGATCGGAGCAGCCCATGCTTGCTCGCAACTCGCGCACGAAAACGCTCATCCTGTTCGGTCCGAGCGATCACGTGATCTATCCGGCGTTCGATCTCATGGCTGCTCAGGTTTTCGACGATCACGTCGGGCCGTTTTTGTTGCGCGATTGCGGACACTTCGTTCCCTGGGAATCGCCGCACGCTCTGGTGTCGGCCACTGTGGCGTTCTGCAGTGACCTGCTCGCTCAGACCTGAACTTCGGGGATGCCGTAGAGCCAGTCGAAAGCGGACAGTCCGTCGGCACCGCGACGCGAGGCGGCGCGATACGCGGAGTCCCGTTGCTCTTGTTGTTCGCCGTCGCGTAGGTGGTACGTCGTCGCGTTGGCGAACGAACGACCTTGGATGTCGGCCGTTCGGGGTCGGCGCCGAGCCTCGTAGTCTCCGATCGCCGACCGCGGATCGGCATGGCGTGAGAACGCGTCTGCGAGTGCCGCTGCGTCCTCGAGGGCTTGGCACGCACCTTGCGCCATGAACGGCACCATCGGGTGGCAGGCATCACCGAGAAGGGTGGTGGCGCCACGCGACCACCGGGGCAGCGGTTCACGATCGTGTAAGGCCCATCGGAACACCGGTTCGCGAACTCGTTCGAGAATGCGTCGCACCGCCGGCGACCAGTCGGCGAATCGGAGGCGTAGATCGTCAGGATCC
>VERK01000098.1 GCA_018882725.1 Actinomycetota bacterium
TGCCCGCACCCGAACCGCCAGCGGCGGTGTAGATGATGTCGGCGCCTTCGCCGTACCAGCCCGAGGCGATTTCCTTGGCGCCCGCGACGTTGCCCCATGCGGAGTTGTCACCGGCTGGTCCGAGGTACGCGACCTTCACTTCGATGTCAGGGTTGATGTAGCGCGCACCAGCGGCGTAACCGGCCTCGAACTTCTTGATGAGGTCGATCTCCTGGCCACCGATGAAGCCGACGATGCCCGACTCGCTCTTCAGAGCAGCGGCTGCACCGACGAGGAACGAACCTTCCTGCTCGGCGAACACCAGGCTGCGCACGTTCGGTGCTTCGACGACCGAGTCGACGATGCCGAAGGTGACGCCGGTGTTGGCGGCGGCGACTTCAGTCATCGGGTCGGTGAACATGAAGCCCACACCGACGATCACGCCAGCGCCGTCACCGGCGAGGAGTTCGAGGTTGGCCTTGCGGTCCTCGTCGACTGTCGCCTCGAGTTCCTTCACTTCGATGCTGAGTTCGGCAGCTGCGCGCTCGCCACCAGCGGCGGCCGAGTCGTTGAATGTTCCGTCACCGCGACCACCAGTGTCGAAGGCGATGCCGCCGACGAGGTCACAGCCGCCTTCGGCCGGAGCTTCTGAGCCCGCGGGCGCTTCAGTTGCCGACGAACCGCCGTCGTCGTCGCCACCACAGGCAACGGCGAAGAGGCTCAGAGCAGCGAGCGGCGCGAGCAGCAAGCGTGATTTCTTGAGCATGTGTTTGGATTCCTCCCCTTGGACGTCCGACTGGGGTGCCGGACGTGGTTGGTTGCGTCAACCTTACACCTGGCCGAACTACTGGTTTCGGCCACGCTCCTGGATCTTCGCCCTGCGTTCGGCCACTTTTTCGGGAGAAAAACTGGTGCGTCGCCACTCGGCTCCATCGCGTGCTTCGATCATCCAGCCGTCGGTTGCGGCGTGGATATCGCGGTAGGTCCGTCGAATCTGGCGAACGCCGGGCTGGTCGTTGCCGATGATGTCGCGCGCGATCCGGCGTGTGAACGGTATGAGTTCGTCGTGCGGCACCACGTGATTGACCAGTCCGAAAGCGAGCGCCTCGTCAGCCGACATGAAGTTTCCGGTGAAACTCATCTCTCTTGCGCGACGAAGTCCGATGGCTTGCGGGAGAAGAACGGTGAGTCCCCAGCCCGGCATCACTCCGACGCGGGAATGCGTGTCACCGAACTTCGCGTGCTCGGACGCGATGAGAAAGTCGCAGTTGAGTGCGAGTTCGAAACCGCCCGTGATGGCCACGCCGTTGACGGCGCCGATCAATGGCTTGTCGACCATCGGGAACGGACCGCGCACTCCGTCGGAGTTGGGTCGTCCGTCGGCGCCCGATCCGGAGCCGAGATTGCCACCCGTCGAGCCCAACTCCTTCAGGTCGAGTCCGGCGCAGAAGGCGGGATCGGTTCCGGTGAGGACGATCACGTCGACGTCGTCGCGATCGTTGGCCTCACGAAGACGGCGAGGAAGTTCGCGGAGCACGTCGCTCGACAGCGCGTTACGCGCATCGGGTCGATTGAGGGTGACGGTGGCGATGCGCTCGCTCACGTCGAACAACACGACGTCTGAAGGTGATGTGGTCATGGTGATTCAGGCTCCTTCGTTCTCGGCGGGCAGAAACGAGTACTTCACGTCCCCGAGTTTCACGAGCATCGCCGCGATCCAACCACCGAGGGCCCCGAAGTGATCGTCGAGGGTCGTGCTCGATCCGTCAGCCAGTGACTGGTCGGAGAGTTCGTACAAGCCCTCGTAAGTGCATTCGACCGCGTACTCGCATTCGAGGGTGCCGGGCGACGGACTCAAGACGTCGAGCGAGTCACTGTCGTACGCCGATTCGACGGTGATGCCCGCGCGCTCGAGTCGGCCGTCGCCGATGAGCGGACTCGTGGCCGGAAGCAACTCGCGCACCAGAGCGACGTCGGGCTGCGCGCTGATTCGCTGGATGCGCAGAACGATTTCCATCTCGATGGCCGGACGCTCGTCGGACGAGTCTTCGACGTACCAACGTCGGTACGCGGTCTGGCTCCACGACGGCCAATCGAAGGTGATGTGAGCGAGCACTCGGGGTGGGAGTCCTTCACCCGGAAGTCCGTAACTCGTTTCCCACGACAGATCTCCCAACAAGACGTCGACCTGGAAGTGCTCTTCGAAGGCCTGGCGTTCGAGGAAGGCGCGCTCGAACGCATCGCGTAACGCGCTGATGACGTCGGTGAACACATGGTCGAGCACGGCTCGAACCTATCGCTCGTGCGAGACTGACCTCGTGACGAACAACGACGCACTCGTACTCCTCGACATCACCGACGGCGTGGCCACCATCACGCTCAACAACCCCGGCGAGCGCAACACGCTCACCGCTCCGATGGTCGAGCAGATCACGTCCGCCATGGATCGCATCGAGTCCGACCCAGCCATCGGGGCCATCGTGGTCACCGGCGCGGCGCCGGCCTTCTGCGCCGGGGCGAACCTGGGCAACCTCCAGCAGAGCTCGGCCGAAAGCCTGGGGAACATCTACGAGGGTTTCTTGCGCATCGCGCGCAGCGAACTGCCCACGATCGCGGCTGTCAACGGGGCGGCGGTCGGTGCCGGCATGAATCTGGCCCTCGGTTGCGATGTTCGCCTGGCCGCGCGGCGAGCCAAGTTCGACACGCGATTTCTGCAGATCGGCATTCACCCGGGTGGCGGACACACGTGGATGCTGCGTCGCATCGCCGGACCGCAGACCGCGATGGCCACGGTGATCTTCGGCGACGTGGTCGACGGCGCCGAAGCCGAGCGCCTCGGCATCGTGCACCGTTGCGTGGACGACGATCAGTTGCAGTCCGTCGCGCACGCCATGGCGGCGCGGGCCGCGTCGGCGCCCCGTGAGTTGGTGATCGAGACGAAGAAGACAATCAAGGCCATGGCCGACGTGTCGGCGCACGAGGACGCGGTGGCCCGCGAACTCACACCGCAACTCTGGAGCACCCGCCAGCCCTGGTTCGCCGAGCGCATCGCCGCTCTGCAGGCACAAATCTCCAGCAAGAAGTAGCCCAGAAATACGTAGCGGCGTACCGCATCGAACCCACCCGCTGGGTTGCCCTTGAAATCTTCGGTCGGAGGAGTACGGTTCGGCCAAGGGAGTTCAACGGAACCTGTGAAAGGGGGACCGATGAGCAAGCGCCATCGTTCGGACGAGGCGGTACCGCTACCCCGGGCCGAATTGCGGGCCCACGCGCACAACGAGCGTCATCGCGTGAAAGGCGAGTTGCACGAGTTGGCCGCGCTGGTGTCGCACGGAGTCGAACCCGACGACGTGATCGACCCGGGTGCCGAATGGAAGCCGGTGCACCACCACGATGCCGATCGAGCGATCAAGAAGCTCGATTCGTCACGGCGTCTGCGTCACTGGAAGCGCAAGGACTGGAAGCGACGCACGGTCGTCAGGCGGCAGAAGAACGCAGCCTGGCGTCGACTCGCCGACACCGCCTGACGTTCAAGTCGTCCCGACGTTCAACTCGCCGTACTGGTGAGCCACGCGTGCGCGAACTCGTCGCGCCGTTCGGCCCATTCTTCGGCGGTAATGCCGTAGCGCACGTGGTCTTCCCACACGCCGTTGATCTCGAGGAATCGCAGCGCGGTGCCTTCGTTGCGGATGTCGAGTTTCTCCATGACGCGGTGGCTGTTGTGGTTGCGCGGCACGATGCAGATTTCGACGCGATGCAGATCGAGTTCGTCGAACGCGTAGCGCAACACCACCGCCACCGCCTCGGCGACGTAACTGTGGCCGGCACGTGCCTGGTCGATCCAGTAGCCGATGGTTCCGCTCTGCAGCGCACCACGAACGACGTTGTTGAGGTTCACTTGTCCGGCGAAGGCGTTGTCGACGAAGAGTCCGAATGCATAACTGACCCCGGTCTGACGATCGCGCTCCTGCAGGTTGCAACGTGACGTGAATGCGTCACGATCGGTGCTCGGATCGGGCGCGTACGGAACCCGCTGTGGTTCCCACACGGTGAGCCAGTCGTGGTTGCGACGGCGAACTTCCGACCAGGCCGGGAAGTCGGGGGCCACGAGCGGACGCAGCATCACGCGACGCCCGTAGAGGCGTAGCGAACCCGTGGTGCGGGCCGGATGATCGGTGTGGCGGGACGTACGGGTCATGGTGCACCCAGCAGTTCAGCACACACGCCGTCCATGAGGTTGTGCGCAGACACGGTGATTGCCGGCGCGTCGAATCGACGCATCAATGCCACCAGGACACACAGGCCTCCGACGATCACGTCGGCCCGGTCACGAGGCAAGCCCGGATTGTGGACACGGTCGGCGAGCGGCTCGGTCGCGAGAGTACGGAAGACGTCCTCCACGGCGGCTCGCTCGAGGTCGAATCCGTGCAGTGCGGCCGGGTCGAACGTTCGCTGGCCCATCTCCACAGCGGCCGTGGTGACGATGGTGCCGGCCGTTCCGATGAAATGAGTCGCCCGAACCACGTCGGGAATCTCGCGGATCACGTCATCGACCATGTCGTAGGTGTCGCCGATGGCGTTGGTGAGTTCTTCCGGCCGGGGCGGGTCGCTGGTGAAGTGGCGTTCGGTGAGCCGCACCGCACCCACGTCGATACTGCGGGCCGCCACCACGGTGGGTCGGCCGCCCACCAATTCACCCAAGATCAGTTCGGTCGATCCGCCACCGATGTCGACGACCAGATGGAAACCAGGCGGTACTGACAATCCGGTGACCGCACCGCGATGCGACAAGCGCGCCTCGTCGTGTCCGCTCAACAATTCGGGTGTCGACGAGGTGGCGACCTCGACGGCCTCGAGGAAGGCAAGACCATTCGACGCGTCGCGAGTAGCGCTGGTGGCCGTGACGCGCAGGCGATCGACCGCGAGTTGGTCGAGGACGGTTCGGTACTCGCGCAAGCACGTGAGGGTGCGGGTGACGGCGTCATCGTCGAGACGCTTGGTGCGATCGACTCCAGCGCCGAGTCGGGTGACGGTCACGATGCGACGCACCGTGCTGCCGTCGGGGTCGCACACGAGAAGGTTGGTGGAGTTGGTGCCGATGTCGATCGACGCCACTCGTCCCGCACTCATGTGACGCTTCCTCGTTCGGTCGATCGCAGCCGGGCGTCGACCCAGCGGCCCACCGGATCGTCGCCACCGGCCAGAAAGTAGGCGTAATGACCGTGCAAGCACTTCACACCGGTTCGCGTTCCGCTCACGCCACCGCTCGGGCGCGGACCGGTGTGACCGGACGGAACGAGCGCGTCGCGCTCGGCGCCGTAACGCGCGTGGGCTGCCGCCAACGCGTCGGCGTCGACCTCGGCTTCGGCTCGATCGACGCCGCCCTCAGCTTCGAGACGACTCACGGCCACGACTTCATGGCGTCCGCACAGCCAGTAGAGCGTGGGCATCGGCGTTCCGTCGTCGAGCAACGGATGATTGCGGATCACGACTGGAACACCATCGGCGTCGCGGACCACCACCTCGAAACGGCCACTGGGCGGACGACCCAGTAGTTCCTCGACGAGGACGATGTCCGACGCGGGGTCGCGACTGGCTGGGCTCAACTCTTGCGACGACGGCGACGGAAGAGTCCGCGCAAGAACAACAACGCCGCGGCGACACCGGCCGCAATCGGCAAGAAGCGCTTCATCACCGCTCCACCGGCGACATCGCCGAGATTCAACGGCTCGGCGGCCGGACCTTCGATCTTGCGCACGGCCGGCTGGCCCGATGCGTCGGTGGTGGGAGCCGGCGCGGCCGGCGCGGTTGCGGCACCGGTGCCTTCGCGCTCGATGAGTGCGTTGAGATTGTCGGAGAACTGGCCGAGCAACTTGTCGCTCACGTCGGCGAGTGCGCCGCGTCCGAACTGCGCCACCTTGCCGGTGATCGACAGGTCGGTGACCACGTTGCAGGTGGTTGCGGTGGGGGAGATCTCGGTGAGAGTGGCCGTGATGGTGGCCGACGCGTTGCCCTTGCCACCGGTGTCACGGCCGCTGGCCTTGAGGACGGCCTTGTAGCCCGTGGCGTCCTGCTCGGCGAACTGGGCCTCGCCCTTGAACTGAGCGGTGATGGGACCGACCTTGATCTTCACGACGCCCTTGTACACGTCGCCGTGAACTTCTTGGAGTTCGGCGCCGGGCAGGCACGGAGCGAGGCGCTCGAGGTTGGTGAGGACCGTCCAGGTCTCGGCGATCGGCCGGTTGACGGTGAACGAATGATTCAGGTCCATGAGTCGAGATCCTCCTGCGTGTCGATGTCGGCACTCGAGCCAGGGCAGGCTACTTCCGAAACGAGTTCAGGGCGCAGGCGAATGAGGTCGCGCGCGCCACTGTCACCATTCACAGGAAGCAATGGCCACACCGACTCGTGCAGGCGCACCGGATTGCCGCGAACGCCGTCGTAGGTGGCCACGGCGATTGGAGATGTCGATGCCGCGACGGCTCGCCATGCATCAGGTGTGACGAAGGGTTGATCGGCCAGTCCGATCACCACGACATCGGCATCGTGCTCTCGGGCGACGCTCACTGCGCACTGCACGGAGGTGGCCTGGCCCTCGGCCCAGTTCGGGTTGCGCACCACCAGGCAGTCGTCCGTGACCTCGGCGGGCAGGTCGACCGCCCCGACCACGACGATCACGGGTCCGATAGCCGCGGCCCGGGCCGCACCGATCGCCCGGCCGGCCACTGTCTCGGCTCCTGTGTCGGTCCCTGTGTCGGCTCTGAGACGAGCCAGGAGCTTGTGGGTGGGTCCGGAGAACCGCGAGCCCGCTCCGGCGGCCAGAACGACGGCGACTGTTGTCACAACCCCACTTTGCCCGATGAGCAGGGCTTTCCCGGTGTTCGAGGGTGGGTTTCCGGGTCGAAATCGGGTCAGGTTCCGACCCGCCCTTGAATGTTTCATTTTCGTTGCATTACCGTTTCGTTCTTCTGACGGCCGGCCCCAGGGTCGACCGGTGAACCGTTCCCGATCTCGGGAGGTGAGCAGTGAGCGCCAGTGACATCGATACGCAGTCATGTCGTGATGAGTCCCGTTGTCGTGGCGTCGCGGTACGAATCCGACGGCTCCTCGCCGTTGTTGTCGCCTCCACCGCTGTCACCGTCACCTTCGCCGACCCGCTCCTCGGTGGATCAGCCGCTCAGGCCGCGCCGGCGCGTCTGGCCGATCCGATCGCCGAAGTGGCATCGGGTGCTTTGGTGCTGGCACGCACGACCACACCGTCGTTCGCTGCCTGGCGCCGAGAAGTCGCCGAAGAAGTCGGACTTCGTCTCGAGATCGATCCGGCTGTTCTGGAAGCCGCATGGTCGCGGGCCGACGCCGAGCATCAGATCGCGCTCATGGCTGCACTCGCGCAGATCGGCACGCCGTATCGCCGCCGCACATCCGATCCGGAACGCGGATTCGATTGTTCGGGTCTGACCACCTGGGCGTGGGCGCAGGCCGGCCATTCGTTGCCGCGCAACTCGACGCAGCAATGGCGTGCGGGTGATCCGCGCACCATCGACACCGCCCAAGCCGGTGACCTGCTCCGCTACCCCGGACACGTGATGATGTGGCTCGGTGTGGGCCGCGCCATCGTGCACTCACCGCAGTCGGGTGAGCACGTCGAAGTGCAGATCTTGTCGGAGCGGTCCTTCGAGCGCAGTCAGTTCTTCGACCCGAGTTGAACGATCACGCGTCGGCGTGAATCGTCACGACGTGGCGAAGGCCAATGGATCGGCGCTGGGGTTCACGGCGGTGGCTTCGATGAGCAGATCGGCCGAGTCGAGATACGCAAGCACGCCCAGGCCATCGAACGCGCAGTACGAC
>VERK01000099.1 GCA_018882725.1 Actinomycetota bacterium
GTCGTGGCCCTGGCCGTGCGGCGAGGTGCCGGTGTACACGACAGCGCGACCATCGGGCAGCACTTCGACCTTGGCCGACTCGCCGTTGCCGACACCGCCGGTGATCTCGACGTACACGCTCACGCCGATACCGAGCTGCTTCACGGCGCCGCTCTGACGACGCTTGGCCTGCTCGGCGCGCAACGCCTTGTAGTCGGCGGCCTTGAGAGCCTTGTCGAGAGCGGTCTCGTAATCACCCACGTCGTAGGTCTGACCGATGGTGGTGGTGTGCGGCTCGAGGAACTTGGGGATCAAGTTCTTGCGACGCACATCAGCCGGATCGAGATTGAGTTCGGCGGCGTAGAGATCCATGGCGCGCTCGATGGCCGCGGTGGCCTCGGGACGACCAGCGCCGCGGTAGGCGACAGTGGGAGTGGTGTTGGTGACGACCGAAGTGGTGCGGCACTCGATGTTCGGAATGGCGTACACACCGCTCGACATCGGACGCGTCATGAACGGCGCGAGGATCGTGCCCATGTCGGCGAAACCGCCGCAGTCCTGAATGGCCCACAACTGGTAGTGGGTGACGGTGCCGTCCTTCTTGCCACCGATCGTGACGTACTGCAACTGCGCACGACCGTGACCGAGAGCGACCATGCTCTCGCTACGCGTCTCGCGCCAGCGCATGCCACGGCCGTGCTGCTTGGCGAACACACCGAGAAGAAGTTCTTCGGCGTAGGTGCCGATCTTGGCGCCGAATCCACCACCGACATCAGGTGTGCGGACACGAACCTTGTCGGGCTCGACGCCATTGGCGGCGGCCAGGGGAGCCACGGCACCCTGCGCGTGCTGAGTGGACAGCCACTGGTTGAGGCGGCCGTCGGCACCCCAGGCAGCAGCGGCGCCGCGCACTTCGAGCGGGCACGGAGCCACGCGCTGGTTGAGGAAGCGGCCCTTCACGACCACTTCACAATCGGAGAAGAATGCGTCTCCGGTGTTCTCGGGCATTCCGAGCACAGTGGTGTCGAACACGACGTTGCTGCCGGCGCCTTCGTAGATGAGCGTGGAGCTGGCCATCGCCTGCTCGAGATCGATGAGCGCCTCGAGCGGCTCGATGTCGACGTACACGGCTTCGGCGGCGTCGGCGGCCTGCTCGCGAGTCTCGGCCACGACGGCGACAACCGGTTCGCCGACGTAACGCACTTTGTCGCTGGCGAGGAGTGTGCGACCGACCATCGGGTTGAACTGGGCCGGTACGGGCTGCAGTCCGAGTGACGCGGCGGTGTGCACGCCGATCACGCCGGGCATCGACGCGGCATCACTCGTGTCGATGGAATTGATGCGACCGTGTGCGACCGACGAGCGCACGTACACGACGTGCGCCGCGTTGGCGAGCAGCGGCTCGTTCTTCATGTCGTCGACGTATTCGCCGCCGACGGTCAGGAACTTCGGGTCCTCTTTGCGGAGAACGCGATTGCCAAGGATGCTGCCAGCCATGTGAGACCCCCGTTGGATCAGTCGGGAACGTCTCCCGACGAGGTGACCTTACTCCTGGTCGCGCGGGTTCTTCATGGTCGGGTCACGCTGTGACGCCCGGTGTCACGGCGCGGTGTCACGGCCCGGGGATCACGGCCCAGGGATCACAGCCTCGGCCTGACGGGTGGTCACGATCTGGTCGACCACGTCGTAGGGCCAGCCGCGGGGGAGGTCGAGCGGGGCTTGAGGTGTCCCGACCACGGTCCGGCGGTCTTCGCCCACCATGACGAACCCGAGCTCGTCGCGGGCAGCGTCCTCCACCCCCGCCGGGGTGTTCAGGCGGTCGACTTCCTGCTGGAGCCGGTCGGTGGCGGCGCGCAGGACGTCGAGTTCTTCCTGCCGGTCTTCGATCTCGGTGCGCTGGCCGAACCACGACTGCACGGGGAGGACGAGGAACGAATTGGCGAACGACCCGATCACGACGAGAGCGCCGATCAGCAGTGCGATGCGGCCGAGGGTGCGTGGGACCAGACGCTCGGAGCGTGGGGTGGGGCGGGTCAGATCAGCCGCGCGACCCACTCGGCGCGATGACTTCTTCGCCCCGCGTTTCGGTGTCGTCGTGCGCCGTACCACCCGAACATTGTGCCGGGTCGCGCTGTTCCGGTGGTGGCACACCTCGTGTTCGTCGGGCTCGACGCCAGCATTGACGGGATGTTTCGGTCGAAAACAGTGTCAGCCGAGTGGTGCGAGAGCCGCGCGACCACGAAAGGCCGCCGCTTCTCCCAACTGCTCTTCGATGCGAAGGAGTTGGTTGTACTTCGCCACCCGATCACTGCGCGCGGGTGCACCGGTCTTGATCTGGCCGCAGTTGGTGGCCACCGCCAGATCGGCAATGGTCGAGTCCTCGGTCTCACCGCTGCGATGGCTCATGACACTGGTGTACTTGTGGCGCGTCGCGAGTTCGACCGTCTCGAGTGTTTCGGTGAGCGAACCGATTTGGTTGACCTTCACCAACACGCTGTTGGCGACATGACGCTCGATACCCATCGAGAGGCGTCGCGAGTTGGTCACGAACAGATCGTCGCCAACGAGTTGCACCTTGCGACCGAGTTCGTTGGACAGTGACGCCCATCCGTCCCAGTCGTCCTCGTGCATTCCGTCTTCGATCGAGACGATGGGGTAGGTGGCGACGAGGCGCGACCAGTAGGCGACGAGATCGTCGGACGTGAGAACTTTGCCCTCGCCACTCAGGTGATAGCGCCCGTCCTTGTAGAGCTCGCTCATGGCCGGGTCGAGGGCGATACAGATGTCGGTGCCCGGCTCGAAGCCCGCGGCACCGATGGCTTCCATGAGGATGCGGATCGCATCCTCGTTCTGGGCCAGGTTCGGAGCGAACCCACCTTCGTCACCCACGGCAGTGGACAAGCCGCGATCGTGAAGGATCTTCTTCAAGTGGTGGTACGTCTCGGTACCCCAGCGCAACGCTTCGCGGAACGACGGCGCTCCGGTGGGCATGATCATGAACTCTTGGAGGTCGATGGTGTTGTCGGCGTGGGCGCCGCCGTTGATGACGTTCATCATCGGAACCGGAAGAACGTGCGCGTTGGGCCCGCCGACGTATCGCCACAACGGAAGGTCGAGAGCATCGGCGGCTGCACGAGCGGTGGCCAGGCTCACGCCGAGCACGGCGTTGGCGCCGACTCGCGACTTGTTGGGCGTGCCATCGAGATCGAGGAGAGCGGTGTCGATCTCGCGCTGTTCGAGAGCGTCCATACCGCGCAGGGCGGTGGCGATCTCGCCGTTCACGAATCCGACTGCGGCCAGCACGCCCTTGCCGTTGAACCGTCGGCCACCGTCACGTAGTTCGACTGCCTCGTGTTCGCCGGTGCTCGCTCCGGATGGGACGAGAGCACGACCGCGGGCTCCATTGGCGAGTTCGACCTCGGCCTCGACGGTGGGATTGCCGCGAGAGTCGAGAACTTCACGACCCCGAACGACGACGATGTCGGTGGCGGCTTCGGACATGGCGACAAACTAATCGCCGGTGAGGTCGCGCTCCACGGCGAGGCGGCGATCGTTCACCAGAGAGCGCAACGCGACTTCGGGATCGATGTCGCGGCGTCGGCACTCGGCGACCACGGCCAGCAGGTGTTCGGCCACGTCGACCACTCCCGCGAGATCGATCGATGAGGCGACGGCCACGGGGTGCCCGGCTCGTTCGGCCTTCTTCAGAACCGCGCTGGCGTACGAGAGCGAGCCGGAAGCCGACGGGATTCCGACGAACGGACTGCGGTGCGCCTGGCCGCCACTCGCTGTTGCTTTGGCGGCCCGCTCGGCCTTCTTGATGGCCTCCCATGACGTGGTGAGTTCGTCGACGCTTGGTTCGCTGTTCTGCCCGTCACCGTCATGCGACCGATCGAAAACGTGCGGATGACGACGAATCAACTTGTCGCGAATACCCGAGGCGACATCAGCCATCGTGAAGCGACCTTCTTGTTCGCCGATCGCCGCATGGAACTCGATCTGGTACAGCAAGTCGCCGAGCTCTTCCACGAGTGCGTCGTCGGTGGACGGATCATCGGGGTCGAGAGCCAGGAGAGCGTCGACGACTTCGTAGGTCTCTTCCAACAGATAGGTGACCAACGAACGGTGCGTCTGCTCGCGGTCCCAGGGGCACTCGCGTCGAAGTGTTCGCGCCAACTCGTGGAACGACACCAGCGCCTGGCCAACCGGTTCGCGCAATTGCGGGACGAACAGTGACGTGAGGTGATCGGCTTCGATCACGCGGTCGATGTTCGCCCACGTGGTCCGAATGATCTGCTCGTCGGGAAGACCGAGGTGATGGAGAACGATCGCCTCGACGTCGTCGTTGGCGCCTCCGCCGGTCTCGTCGGCCGCCAACTTGATGTCGGACAGGACCCAGTTGGCGTGACAGTGAGCCACGAGCACGGGGCCGCTCACTCCGGCTGCGGCGGTGGCGAACTCGTGGCCGTCGACCAGAGTCACGGTCGACTCGATCGGATCGATCGCGAGGCGAGCCCACACCAGATCGAGAAAACCGATGGCCGGATGGAGCACGACCTCGACGCGAGAGTCACTGCGAAGTCGCTGCACGGTTCGCTCGAGCACCAAGGGTGATCCGGGAACCAGATACACGATCGACTTGCCGTTCGATGCCGCTTCCTCGGCGGCGACCACGAGGCGATCGGCGATCTCGCGGTACACGTCGTCGAAGGTGTCGGCTGACTGGTAGACGTCGTCGAACGACACAGCATCACCGGCGAGGTGGGCACTCGGATGAATGCGAGTGCGCAGAAATCGTCGAGAGTGATCAGCGATCAGTCGTCGAGTCTCGTCGGTGACGAATTCTTCGCCACCCGGCCCCAGACCGGCAACGTGGATCAGAGGATCCTGGCTCGGCGCACGACCACTCAGAACGGAATCACTTCGCCCTTGGTCGCATCCCAGCGGCCGTATTGCGATCCGACCGATACATCGGCGGTGCGCAACAACTCGTCGCGCAGTTCGGCCAAGCCGGGTTGCGCGATCACGTCACGAATTCCGTCGACCACTTCGTCGAAGGGCCGCAGGATCAAGATCACCCAACCGACGTCGGGGATCTCGAACGGTGCGGTGGGTTCGTCGATGCCCACACTTGCGAGTGCTTCGGCGAACTGCGGGGCGACTTGTCCGAGAAGTGTTTCTTCGTCGAGGCACGCACCGCCGGTACGGGGATTCTGGAGGATGCCCCCGTTGACCTTGGTGGGGTCGCTCGAGATCTCGGCGGCCACGGCGGCGAAATCTTCGCCAGTGGCCAGACGCAAGGCTGCCTCACCGATGCGCGGTTCGTCGGCGGTCAGGATTCCGCGCAGGCAATAGACCTTCGAAGATGACGGGCCGGCTTCGTACAGATCGCGAATCTCGGCATCGGTGAGGCCGTACCGCTCTTCGAATGCGGTGCGTACCGCGGCGGCGTACACGTAGAAGTTCTGCGCGACTTCGGATGCCTCGGCGAAGCCGGTTTGACGAGCCAAGCCTTCACGAGCATCGGTGAGTTGTTCGTCGGTGACCGCCACTCCATCGGCCTCGAGCCGAGAGGCGTAGATCTGAGTGGTGGCCCAGTCGGTGAGGAAGCCCCGGGCCATCGACGCGTTCAGTGCACCGGTCTCGAGGACTGAACCGGGGAAGCCAGCGGCGTAGCCAACAACGATCTCGTCGAAATCGGTGCGGGACAACGATTCGCCGTTCACCGTGATCGCATCGCTGCTCACCGACGAGCACGACGACAGTGCGGGCGCGAGAACGGCCAGGGGAGCGATGGCGAGAGCGAGACGGCGAATCGAGATCACGGTGCGAAGTTAGTTCGTGGCCTGTTCGGCTGGCGGCACCAACTCGTTCAGCAGACGCAGGACGTATGACACGGGCTCGTCGCGGCGCGAGATCGGGACGATGATCTGCTGGAGGGCTTCCTTAACGATGGCGTCCTTGGCCAGGCGCTTCAGGCGCATCGACTCCGACACCTTGAGCACGAGTGGTGCGATGCGCGCATCGGACACGGAGACGACCATCTCCTTGATCCCGAGTCGATGGCATTCGGCACGGAGGCGTCCGACGTCGAGCAGCATGGCAGCCGGTTCGGGAACCGGGCCGTAGCGGTCGACCCATTCGTCGCGGATGTCGTCCACCTCGGCCGCGGTGGTGACCGTGGCGAGTCGACGGTACGCCTCGAGTCGCAACTCTTCCTTGGCGACATAGTCCTTCGGAAGGAACGCGTTGCTCGGAACGTCGATCTTGATCTCGGAGGGCGCCGTGGCCGCCTCACCCTTCATCTCACCCACGGCCTCGGTGACCATCTGGCAATAGAGGTCGTAACCCACCGCAGCGATGTGGCCGCTCTGCGCTTCACCGAGAAGGTTGCCCGCGCCGCGGATCTCGAGGTCGCGCATCGCGATCTTGAAGCCGGAACCGAGATCGGTCGCTTCACCGATCGTCCGGAGTCGTTCGTACGCGTCCTCCGAGAGCGACTTGTCGCGAGGGTGGAACAAGTAGGCGTACGCGCGTTGCCCGCTGCGACCGACACGTCCGCGCAACTGGTGCATCTGCCCGAGGCCCAATAGGTCGGCGCGCTCGACCACGAGCGTGTTCACCGCGGGCATGTCGATGCCGCTCTCGATGATGGTGGTGCACACGAGTACGTCGTAGTTGCCGTCCCAGAAGTCGAGGACGACTTGCTCGAGGGTTCCTTCGTCCATCTGGCCGTGGGCCACGGCGATTCGAGCCTCGGGGACCAGCTCGCGCAATCGACTGGCGCATTCGTCGATCGACTGCACGCGGTTGTGCACCCAGAACACCTGGCCTTCGCGGAGGAGTTCGCGGCGGATGGCTTCGACGGCCACTCGTTCGTCGTATTGGCCCACGAACGTGAGGATCGGTTGACGATCGGCCGGCGGTGTCTGGAGCAGGCTCAGATCGCGAATACCGACCAGACTCATCTCGAGGGTGCGCGGAATCGGCGTGGCCGACAACGTGAGCACGTCGACGTTCGTCTTGAGGTGCTTCATGGCTTCTTTGTGCTGTACGCCGAAGCGTTGTTCTTCGTCCACCACCAGAAGTCCCAGGTTCTTGAACTTCACGCCACTCGCCAGCAGTCGATGAGTGCCGATCACACAGTCGACGTCGCCGTTCTCGATACCAGCGATGACTCGATTGGCTTCGGCCGTCGTGAGGAAGCGCGAGAGCACTTCCACGCGGATGGGATAGCCAGCGAATCGCTCGGCAAAGGTGTTGCCATGTTGTGACGCGAGAAGAGTGGTGGGGACGAGTACCGCCACTTGTCGTCCGTCCTGGATGGCCTTGAACGCGGCGCGCACCGCCACTTCGGTCTTGCCGAATCCGACGTCGCCGCACACCAGTCGGTCCATCGGGTAGGTCCGTTCCATGTCGGACTTGATCTCGTCGATGGCCTTCTTCTGATCGGGAGTTTCGACGTATGGAAACGCGTCTTCCATGGCGTGCTGCCACGGAGTGTCGATGGGAAAGGCCGGTCGCTCGGCTGTCACGCGCTTCTGGTAGAGCACCACGAGTTCTTGCGCGATCTCGCGGACGGCGCTGCGCACCTTCGACTTCGAACGCGCGAAGTCGGCGCCTCCGAGGCGGTGGAGGGTGGGAGTCTCGCCACCCACGTACTGGCGAACCGCATCGATTTGGTCGGACGGAACGTAGAGCTTGTCGCCGCCCTTGTACGCGAGCAGAAGGTAATCGCGTTCGATGCCGCCGATGGTGCGCTTCACCATGCCCTCGTACTTGCCCACACCGTGCACGTAGTGCACGACGTAGT
>VERK01000308.1 GCA_018882725.1 Actinomycetota bacterium
GCGATCGACGAGACGATCAGACCTGCGATCGACGCCACGAACATGACGCCGGTGACGATGCGGATACGGGAGAAGAGCGTCGACTGCATCAGCGGGCGAGCGGCTTGTACTTGATGCGGTGCGGCTGATCGGCCGCCGAGCCCAACTCCTTCTTGCGCCAGGCCTCGTATTCGCTGAAGTTGCCTTCGAACCAACGCACTTGGCTGTCGCCTTCGAAGGCGAGCACGTGGGTCGCGATCCGGTCGAGGAACCAGCGGTCGTGGCTGATCACGACCGCACAGCCTGGGAAGGCCTCGAGCGAGTCCTCGAGTGCGCGCAGAGTGTCGACGTCGAGGTCGTTGGTGGGTTCGTCGAGCAGGAGAACGTTGCCGCCGGTGCGGAGAAGTTTTGCCAGATGAACGCGGTTGCGTTCACCACCCGAGAGGTCACCCACCTTCTTCTGCTGGTCGCTGCCCTTGAAGTTGAACGACGCGACATAGGCGCGACCGTTGATCTCGCGATTGCCCACCTTGAGGTGATCGATTCCGTCGGTGATCTCTTCGTAGACGGTCTTGTCGGCGTCGAGCGAGTCGCGACTCTGATCGACGTAGGCGAGTTGGACGGTGTCGCCGACCACGATCGACCCGGCATCGGGCCGCTCTTGGCCGGTGAGCATGCGAAAGAGCGTGGTCTTACCGGCGCCGTTGGGGCCGATGATGCCGACGATGCCGGCCCGCGGAAGCGAGAAGGTGAGATCTTCAATGAGCAGACGGTCGCCGAATCCCTTTCGGAGACCGTTCACCTCGATGACGCTGTCGCCGAGTCGCGCCCCGGCCGGAATCATGATCTCGAGTTTCGACGGACCGCGGTCGGCGGCTTCGGCCTCGGCGTGCAGCTTCTCGTACGCGGACAACCGGGCCTTGCCCTTGGCCTGGCGAGCCTTGGGCGACATACGCACCCATTCGAGTTCGCGCTCGAGGGTGCGCCGACGGTTCTCGTTGCTCTTCTCCTCGCGTTCGAGGCGATCACGTTTCTGATCGAGCCAACTCGTGTAGTTGCCCTCGAACGGGAAGCCACGGCCTCGATCGAGCTCGAGGATCCACTTGGCCACGTTGTCGAGGAAGTAGCGATCGTGCGTGATAGCGACGACCGTGCCGTGGTACTCCTGCAAGAAACGCTCGAGCCAGTCGACGCTCTCGGCATCGAGGTGGTTGGTGGGTTCGTCGAGCAACAGCAGGTCGGGTCGACTGAGAAGGAGACGACACAGAGCGACGCGTCGCCGCTCACCGCCGGACAGCGTGGTGACATCGGAGTCGTTCGGGGGACAGCGGAGCGCGTCCATCGCGATCTCGACGTTGCGCTCGAGGCTCCAGGCATCGGTCGCGGCGATCTTGTCCTCGAGTTCGGCCTGCAGAGCGCCGACCTTCTCGTAGTCGGCATCGGGGTCGCCCCACATCGCCATGACTTCGTTGTAACGATCGAGCACGGCTTTCACCGGTGCGACACCGTCCATCACGTTGCCGAGAACGTCCTTCGACGCATCGAGCTGAGGTTCCTGGGCGAGATAGCCGACGGAGAAACCGGGCGTGAGGCGCGCTTCACCCGAGAAACCGTCGTCGAGGCCAGCCATGATGCGCAGAAGACTGGACTTACCGGCGCCGTTCGAACCGATGACGCCGATCTTGGCGCCGGGGTAGAACGACAACGAGATGTTCTCCAGCACCGTGCGGTCGGGCGGGTAGTGGCGGGCCAGCTTGTAACAGGTGTAAATGAACTCGTGGGCCATGAGAGGTCGACGTTCTCCAGATGATCGGGCTCTTGCAGGT
>VERK01000309.1 GCA_018882725.1 Actinomycetota bacterium
ATCGTCCCCTCTTTCGTGTCGTCGGTTGTGGTGGTGCGTCTATTGGTAGAGCGGATCGGGCATCGGCCCGACCGAGCGCGAGCGAACTGGTTGCACGATGGTGGGGGCGACCGTGTGCTTCAGTTCGGGGCCCCAGTTGACCGCGTTGCCCTTCATCTCGATCGAAGCCTCGGTGGTGTACCAGTCGACGAGATCACCGTCGCAGCGCAACAGCCAGGTGCAGCCAACTTCTTCGGCCGCGGTGAAGTCACCGTGACGTACGAGGGCCGGGCGGAAGAAGTAGGTGCCGGGCCACATCTTGCCGAAGTTGTAGTCGAAGCCGCCTTCGAGGCAATACGCCTCTTCGTACACCGGATGATGGGCGAGTGGATGCTCGCGCCAACCCGGCTTGGCCTTGATGAGACGCGTGTAGAAACCGGTCTTGGCGTCACGGTGCAACATCTTGATGAACAGTCCGGGAACCGGTGTTCCTCCGAGATCGAATCGCATCGGGCTGCCGATCTCGACGGGCAACCACTCTTCTTCGGCACTGTGGTGGATGACGAGCACTTGATCGTCGCGAACTCCGGCGCGATCGGCTGACGCCAGATCGAAACCCCAGTCGCCGTACTCGCGGAAGAACAGGATCTCGGTACCAGCCTTCACCGAGATGGCCGGGGTGAGAACACCGGTGGGGGCCATCCAGTAGCCGCCGGGCCCCAGTCGTTCGTCGCCGATGGTCATCTCGCCCGACAGGACGAACCACTCGGTTTCGGCGTGATGCACACCGGCCGGACGATGCCAGTCGGTGACGAACTGGACCTTGGCCGACAGTGAGCCGTCCTCTTCGTCGTAGGCGAGGTTGCGTTGCCGAGCGGTTCCATCGGCGTGGACGAATTCGCCCACGTGCCAGATGTAGTCACGTTCGTCGACGAGTTCGACGTGCGGTCGCATGGCCCCTCCTCCGTGCGTTTCTTACTTTCGGAACGCCGTTCCGTTACGGACGAGCATAACCCAGACGCGCCGACAGCCCGGTCGTCGCCTCGAGGAGACGACGGGCGAAATCGTTCGTGAGTGGCGCGAAGCGTTCGAGTGGTCCGCAGATGGAGATGACGCCCACCGGACCCTCGTCGCTGAACACCGGCGCGGCGACCGATGCCGCTCCGGCCTGGCGCTCACCGAACGAGACCGCGTAACCGACTCGGCGAATGGATTCGAGTTCGCCACGCAGCGCATCGCGGTCGACGATGGTCTGCGGCGTGAGAGCGTCGATGGCGCCGGTCGCGAGATAGGCGTCGATCTCTTCGCTCGGGAGAAAGGCGAGCAGAGCCTTCGACGAGGCTCCGGCGTGGAGCGGAAACATTCGTCCGAGCGACACCGTCATGGTGACTTCACGATCGGGAGTGACCTGGTCGACGTAGGTGCGGGACCATCCATGACGTAGCGACAGGGTGGCCGTTTCGTCGGTGGTGCGCGACAACTGAACCAGGGTCTGGCGGGCGAGCGTGCGCAGATCGAGTCGACTGCGGTAGGCCGAAGCGAGTTGCAGAACACCGGGTCCGAGCGAGTAGCGGCGGGTCTCGGGGTCGGCGATCACCACATCGCGATCGCACAGCGAGGTGAGGATGCGGTGAACCACGGCCTTGGAGATGTCGAGTTCGGTGGCGATCTCGGTGATCCCGAGGGTGGCACCCTGGCTGGTGGTGAAGAGCATCAGGACGTCGATGGCCCGTTCGACACTGGTGGTGCTGCCCCGGGACTTCGCGTGAGCCGGCTCACGGGTCGAGCGTCTGGTGCTCATTCCGCCCCCTTTCTGATAGA
>VERK01000100.1 GCA_018882725.1 Actinomycetota bacterium
CATCGGTCATGACCGTTCCGACGCTATCCGCCGACCCTCCTGAGCAGGGGTGGAGGGATAGCGTCGAGACGCAGTGGAAACCGTCGACGCGAGCCATCCCCGAACTCCGGTGCAGCGCGACTGGTACTGGTTCCTCGGTCGTCTCGGCCAGACACTCATCACCCTCGGAATCCTGATGTTCCTCTTCGTGGGCTACCAGCTCTGGGGAACCGGCATCGAAGAATCACAAGCCCAGGACCGACTGGCGTCGCAATTCGAGCGGCTCAACACCCAAGCCATCATCACCGTTCCGAGTTCGAGCGACGATGGAACCAGTTCGGTTCCGAGCGACACGACTGACAGCAACGCGCCGCTCATTGTCGACGAAGGCGACGCAATCGCCGTCATCGAAATTCCGCGGATCGGTGTCACCAAGTACGTCGTCGCCGGAGTCGCGCCCGATGATCTGAAGAAGGGTCCGGGTCACTTCCCGTCCACTCCCCAACCCGGACACCTCGGCAACATGGCTATCGCCGGCCATCGCACCACCTACGGAGAGCCATTCCGGAACATCGACCAACTCGAGTTGGGTGACGAAATCATCGTCACCGACATCCAGGGTCGCGAATTCACCTACGTTGTCGACTCCCAGAAGATCGTCGGGCCGAGCGACTCGTACGTGGTGGCGACCACCGATCCGAACGTGGCCCGGCTCACGCTCACCACGTGCCACCCCGAATTCTCGGCAAGCGAACGACTCATCGTCTCGGCCGTTCTCGATACCGCTGTGAGCACACCGGTCGACGACAAGCCGTTCGTGTACGCCAAGTTCGTCGACGCCGACGAGCGTCGGCCCCTCCCCAGCGACGATTCGATCGTCGCCGACAACGGAGGCAATTCCGAAGCGAGCATCGAAGTCACCGATGCCGCCGTCGGACTGGCCGACGAGTACGACACTTTCAGCCGGGGTTGGTTCTCCGACTCGGCGGCCTGGCCCCACGTGATCGGTTGGGTGCTCGTTCAATCAGTCGTCATCGCACTCGGCTGGTACCTCGCCCGGCGGAGTCGCCGCTGGATCGGTGTCGCCGCCGCGGTTCTACCGTTCTTCGTCGTTCTGTACTTCGTCTTCCAGAACGTGAACCGGCTGCTTCCGCCCAACCTCTGACGCGTTCAGCGTCCTTCGAATCGCGGCGGATGCTTCTCCATGAACGCACGGCGTCCTTCGTCGGCATCGGCACTGGCCCATGCGGTCAGACGCGCGGCTTCGACCTCGGCCACCGAGAACGACGCCGCCGCACCGTCACCGAGCATCGATTCGAGGGCCATCTTGTGGGCCTGAATCGTGAGCGGAGCCAACTGTGACAACTCGCGCGCCCACTCGAACGCCGATGCAACATCACCCAACCGATGCACGAACGATCCGAACAATGTCTCGGCCGTGACGGCCTCACCGGTGAGCAACATGAAACGCGCCGCACTCCAACCGGCTTCGCTACCCACGCGGGCAACGGTCCATCGATCGACCGCCAAGCCCAACTTCGCGGCCGGTACTCCGAACTTGCTCGAGGGCGTGGCCACGCGCACATCGCAGGCAGCGGCCAATTGCGTACCCGCTCCGAGCGCTGGTCCGTCGATCGCAGCGATGGTGATACCGGGAAGGCGACCGAAGCCGCGCAGAACGTCCAACAGCGTGTCGGTGAACTCCCCGACTTCCACACCGGCCAAATCGGCTCCGCTGCAAAAAGCGGGTGGCGCGCCCGACAGAACGACGACTCGCGCGTTTCGTGCTTCGTTCTGTGCTTTCGCGATGTCGCGCAACGTGGCGAGATCGACTGCATTTCTCTTCTCGGGACGATCGATCACGATCGAACACACGGCATCGAACCACTCGACACGAACGGACACGTTCGTACCGTAGTCGCTAGGGTTCGAGCGTGACCTCGTCGCCCACCGATCCGGTTCGTGCACGCCGACAGCGCATCTCGTCGCTCGTTCTCATCGCCAACCGAATCGGTTACCTGCTGTACGCGTTGGCCATCGCTCTTTTCGTGATGGCGTTCGCATTCGGCTTCAACGGCGTTCTGGTCACGCTCGTCACCATCAGCCTGGTGGTGGGTTCGATTCTCCTGGCCCCCGCCATCGTCCTTGGCTACGCCGTGAAGGCGGCCGAGAGGGAAGACCGCGAGCGCGGACTCTGAGAGCCGATACCTTGGAGTTCGTATGGCGATGAGACTTCCGGCGGCCGAGCGACGTGAGCAGTTGCTCGCGGTGGCCCTGGAGGTGTTCGCGCGCGAAGGATTCCACCTCACGTCCATGAACGACGTGGCCGAGGCGGCCGGTATCACCAAGCCCGTTCTGTATCAGCACTTCACTTCCAAGCGTGAGCTGTACTTGGCTGTGATCGAAGAGGCCGGGGCGCGCCTCATCAATGCCATCACCGATCCGCGCATCGCAACTTCGTCGGGCCGTCAACGAACCGAGCTCGGCTTTCGCGCGTACTTCGACTGGATCGCCAACGACCACGACGCGTTCTCACTTCTGTTCGGCGGTGGTTCGCGCCGCGACTCCGAGTTCAGCGAAGTGGTGCGTGGCTTCACGTCGAAGATCGCCGACGCGATCGAGCCGCTCATCACCGCCGACATCGACGCCGACCACCGGCGCAACCTCGCCTACGCGATCGTCGGCATGACCGAAGCGGTGTCACGTCGACTCATCGATCGCGGCGACACGTTCGATCCGACGCTCGTGGCCCGACAAGTGAGTGATCTCGCCTGGGCCGGCCTGCGCGCCGCTCAACGGCACAGCTGACGCTCGCTACGCGACGCGCTTCAACACCCGCAAACTGCCGGTGGCCGACACGTCGACGAATCGACCACTCGCCAACGCCGGAAGGTAGATCTGCTCGTACGGTGGACGCCCGCCGTCGGCTGGGTCGGGAAACACATCGTGAATGGCGAGATAGCCGCCGACTGCGACATGTGATGTCCAGAGTTCGTAGTCGAGGCGCGCCGGCTCGACACCGTGCCCACCGTCGATGAAGAGGAACGCGAGTGGCGTGGTCCAGTGACGAGCCACCAACGGTGACGCCCCCACCACACCGATCACGACCTTCTCGAGATCGGCCTTCCAGATTGTGTGGCGAAAGTGCGGAAGTGTGTCCATGAGACCGACCGCCGGATCGACGAGCGACTCGTCGTGCCATTCCCAGCCGGCCTGGTTCTCTTCGGATCCACGGTGGTGATCGACAGCGAAGAGCACGGTTCCCGACTGCTCGGCCGCATCACCCAACCACACGGTGGAGCGACCGCAATACGAACCGACTTCGAGGAACGGACGGCCGGGCATCTCGGTGCCGGCGCGTAGTGCAGCCGCATGGAGGGCGTCACCCTCCTCGGCGGGCATGAAACCGTTGGTGGAGAGCGCGACCTCGCGCCTGGTCACCACTGATCCCAGTGAATGATCGAATCAGCCGACGGACGCGCCGCCGCTTTGAAGTCGGTGCCCTTGGTGAACGCGAGGGGCGACAAGCAGACCTGCTGCACCGACTCGAAGGGAATACCGAGAATGTCGGCGACCTGCTGCTCCATCATGAGGTGCACGGTGGTCCACGCGGTGCCCAGACCGCGAGCGCGGGCGGCGAGCATGAAACTCCACATGGCCGGCAACACGTTGCCCATCAGTGACGACGTCATCATGCCGGGCGTGCCGTCGGCTCGAACGCCCATGTTGCATGCGATCACCAGAGCCGGAGCGTCACCCATGTGCTCACCGAGGAAGTCGGCCGAGTCGGCCGAACGCTGTTGCTGCGCGTTGGCGCCGGCTTCACCCTTGTCGATCGACCGGATGTACACGCCGTCCATCGACTGGTAGATGGAGTAACACTGCTTGTACACGTCGCCGATGGCCTTGCGCTTGGCCGGGTCCTTCACGATCACGAACTGCATGGTCATGTTGTTCGAGCCCGACGGCGACTGCATGGCGATGGAAACGCACTCGCGGATCAACTCGTCGGGAACCGGACGGCTGAAGTCGAGGCGCTTGCGCACGGCGCGGGTGGTGGACAGAAGTTGATCGGGATCCAGAGGGAGAAGAGCCATGTGGCGACCCTATCCCTGGGTACAGCGGGCGGTTTCTGTCGAACCCACACTTCGCCCGAGCCCTGGTCGTGCCAACATAGAAGCGTGTCCGATGCCCTCCAGAGTCTGATCGGCCTGCTCGACCTCGAGCCCATCGAGGTCAACATCTTCCGTGGCCCGTCGGCCGACGAAGAGCGCGTCCGGGTGTTCGGCGGCCAGGTGGCCGGCCAAGCGCTGGTCGCGGCCACGCGCACGGTCGACGACAAGGACCGACGGGTCCACTCGCTCCACGCCTACTTCCTGCGCCCCGGCGACCCGACCGCGCCGATCCTCTACGAGGTCGACCGCATTCGCGACGGGCGCAGTTTCACCACTCGCCGCGTGGTGGCCATCCAGCACGGTCAGGCCATCTTCAATTTGCAGGCCAGCTTCCATTCGCTCGAAGAAGGTTTGTCGCATCAGGACCCGATGCCCGAGGTGCCGGCACCCGACACCCTGCCCGACTTCAAGACGCGCATGGCTCCGTACAAAGAGAAGATGGGTTCGTGGTACGACCGGCCGCGCCCGATCGACATCCGCTACGTCGACGGTGACCCCATGTCACGTTCGCGTCAGAGTCGCGATCGACAGAGCGTGTGGTTGCGCGCCGACGGTAACCTGCCCGACGATCCCACGTTGCACGCGTGCATCGTCACCTACGCCAGCGACATGACTCTGCTCGACACCACGTTGCTGCCGCACGGGCTCAACTGGACCGACAACGTGCAGATGGCCAGCCTCGACCACGCGATGTGGTTCCACCGGCCGTTCCGCGCCGACGACTGGCTGCTGTACGACCAGCACACACCCACCACGTCGCACGCGCGCGGTCTGGCCACCGGCTCGATCTTCACGAGTGACGGCCAACTGGCGGTCAGCGTGGTGCAAGAAGGACTCATCCGTCGCGAACGTTCGTGAGCGCGCGTATGAAGCGCTCGAAGAGATCGAACGTTCTCGGCTCGGCAGTGATCTCGCTTGCCCTCGCGGCCTGCGGTTCGAGTGGAGCCGACGACGTGACGGTCGACCCGTCAGTGGTGATTCCGATCGACACGGCAGTGTCCGTGACCGACCCCCGCGACACGACCGTCGTATCGATTCCGGCAACTCCGTCGCTGCTCGCCACTCTCGGCACTCCCGTCGAGGGTTGGAACCAGCCTGTCGATCTCGTGGTGTGGCGGGCCACTGAAACACACGTCGTCGAGCGACCCGGCGTGGTGCGTCGCCTGAACGACGACGGAACACCAGGAGCCGTTCTGCTCGACATCTCCGACGCCACCAAGGCCGAAGGCGAACGCGGATTGCTCGGGCTCGCCTATTCGCTCGACGGAACACGTGCGTTCGTCAACTACACCGATCTGGCTGGCAGCACGATCGTGGCGCGCTTCGACGTGCGCGCCGACGGCACCTTCGACGTCGCCAGTCGCCGACAACTTCTCGAGATCGCCCAGCCCTACCCCAACCACAACGGTGGCGATCTCCTCGTCACACCCGATGGCGCCGATCTGCTGGTGTTCACCGGTGACGGAGGGGCCGGCGGCGATCCCGACCGATACGCACTCGACCCCACGTCTCTGCTCGGCAAGATCGTTCGCCTCGACCCCACTTCCGATGCACCCGAACCAGAGATCTGGTCGGTGGGGCTGCGCAATCCGTGGCGGGTATCGGTCGACCCAACCACCAACCGGCTCTGGATCGCCGACGTCGGGCAGAACGACGTGGAAGAAATCAACGTCGTGGCTCTCACCGATGTGCAGGGAACATCGTTCGGCTGGAGCGCGTACGAAGGTAAGCGCCCGTACAACGTCGACCAGCTCGAGCGTCATTCCGAGTATCGATCAATCGAACCCGTTCTCGAGTACGAACACGAGGACGGGGACTGCTCGGTGTCGGGTGGAACGGTCGTGCGCAGCAACGACATCGCGGCCGTGGGCGACTGGTACCTGTTCTCCGACTTCTGTAGCGGAGTCGTACGGGCATTGTGCGTCGACGGCACCACCAAGTGCGGTTTGCTCGCTCTCGGGAAGGTGCCGTCGTCAGTGGGTGTTCTCAGCGATCACACCGGACGACCGTGGATTCTGTCGCTCGACGGCTTCGTCGTGCCTGTCGTCAGCGACCGGTGAACTTGGGCGGACGCTTCTCGAGGAACGCGCGCACTCCTTCGCGATGATCGGCGGTGGCGAACAATTCGCCGAGCGTGGTCGACACCCACGCCCCGAGTTCACGCCAGTTGGGGTCGAGTGTGTTGCGTAGACCGGCCTTCAGACGCCGGACCGCGAGTGGCGGATTGGCGGCGATGCGTCCAGCCAACGACAGCGCCGCCGGTAGCAAGTCGTCGTGCGGAACCACTCGCGACACCAGTCCGATGGCCCGGGCTTCCTCGGCCCCGATCACGTCACCGGTGAACAACAACTCGGCCGCTTTCTCGCGCCCGACCAACTGAGCCAACCGACCGAGCCCAGGAGCGTCCGACACCAAACCGCGCAACACGAAGAGCTCGCCGAATTTGGCCTTCTCGGACGCAATGCGAATGTCGGCCATCAGCGCGAGTTCCATGCCCCAGCCCACTGCGGCGCCGTTCACGGCAGCGATCACCGGAACGTCGGTGAACAACAGGGCGTCGGCGGCGGGCGTGAGGCGAGGGGTACGGTCGGCCGCCACCGGGGCCTTGCCCTCGGCTCCCCCACCCATCACCTGACGAACGTCGTCGCCACTGCAGAAAGCCGGGTCGGAGCCGGTGATCACCAGACACCGCACGTCGGTGTCGGATGCCTCGCGAACGAGGCGTTCGAGTTCGGCGTACATCTCGAAGGTGAGCGCGTTGCGCGCATCGGGCCGATCGAGTGTGATGACTCCGACGCGCTCGTCGGTGAGATCGAACCGAATCGGCGCGTTCACGGCGGTCAGCGGCGCTGGCCCATGAACATGCGCTTCAAGGCGTCGTAGTTCTCGATGCAATGACCAGCGCCGAGGACCACGGCTTCGAGTGGCATGTTCGACATGCGAACCGGAACCTGAGTTTCGCGTTCGATGCGTTCGGCGAGACCCCGAAGAAGTCCGCCACCACCAACGAGATACATGCCGCGCACGAGGAAGTCTTGAGCGAGTTCGGGCGGCGCCTTGGCGAGGCAGCGCACGACCGACTGAACGATCTGCGTGACCACGTCGTCGATCGCGTAGCGAATCTCTTCGGGAGTCAGCACCACGGTCTTGGGCAGACCTTGCATGAGATCGCGACCACTCACTTCGGCTTCGACCTCGTCGGGTGTCTCGGCCGCCGAGCCAATGGCCACCTTGATCTCTTCAGCGGTGCGTTCACCGATTGCGATGCCATGTTCGCGACGTACATAGTTCTGAATCGCGTTGTCGATGTCGAAACTTCCGACGCGCACTGCTTCGAGTGCGACGATGCCGCCGAGGCTGATGACCGCGGTCTCGCTCGTGCCACCACCGATGTCGATGACCATGTTGCCGACCGGCTCGTCGATGGGCAGGTTGGCCCCGATGGCCGCGGCCATGGGCTGCTCGATGAGCTGGGCGTCGGCGGCACCGGCCCGGCGAGCGGCGTCGGTCACGGCCCGGCGCTCGACCTCGGTGATGGCCGAGGGGACGCAAATGACCACCTTGGGACGGGTGAACCGGCTCACGCCGACCCGCTGCAGGAG
>VERK01000101.1 GCA_018882725.1 Actinomycetota bacterium
GGCCGACACGAAGATGTCGGCGGTACGGCTCACCTCATCGAGGGTCGTGACCTGGTAACCCTCCATCGCGGCCTGCAGTGCGTTGATCGGATCGATCTCGGTGACGATCACGCGAGCGCCCTGACCACTCAAAGCCTGAGCACATCCCTTGCCCACGTCACCGTAGCCACACACCACCGCGACCTTGCCAGCCAACATCACGTCGGTCGCGCGGCAGATCGCGTCGACGAGCGAGTGACGACATCCGTACAGGTTGTCGAACTTCGACTTGGTGACCGAGTCGTTCACGTTGATGGCCGGGAACAGCAATTCGCCACGCTCGTGCATCTTGTAGAGGCGCATCACGCCGGTCGTGGTCTCCTCAGTGACACCACGGATGTCCTTGGCCATGCGCGTCCACTTGGTGGGGTCCTGCTTCAGGCCGCGCTGCAACAATCCGAGCACGATTGCCAGTTCGGCGTTCGAGGCCGTGGTCGGGTCGGGAACTTCGCCCGACTTCTCGTACTCCACACCCTTGTGAAGAAGCAGAGTGGCATCGCCACCGTCGTCGAGAATCATGTTCGGACCGTCACCATCCGGCCATGTCATCATCTGCTCGGTGCACCACCAGTACTCCTCGAGCGTCTCACCCTTCCAGGCGAACACCGGGACACCCTGCGGGTCGTCGACGGTGCCGTTCGGGCCCACCACCACGGCGGCGGCCGCGTGATCTTGGGTGGAGAAAATGTTGCACGACGCCCAGCGCACCTCGGCGCCGAGTTCGACGAGCGTTTCGATGAGTACAGCCGTCTGGATCGTCATGTGCAGCGAACCGGAGATTCGAGCGCCCTTGAGCGGTTTCGAAGTGCCGAACTCTTTACGCAGAGCGCGCAGACCGGGCATCTCGTGTTCGGCGAGATGTATTTCCTTGCGACCGAACGGCGCCATCGAGACGTCGGCGACGCGATAGTCCTTGCGAGCAGCGAGAGACATGGGTGAACCTCTTTCGGAGAAACAGTTGATGGAGTCGTTCGGGGACGCGAAAGGTTCGCGTCACCTCGGGCCGGGGCCTGCTGGCACCGCTCACATCAGCCCGATGAGACGATGCGAGTGTAATCACCGGCGGAGAGCCGGTGATCGATCCTCAGGCGGCAGCCGACCCGGTGGCGCGGGCTTCGCCACGCGCGATGCGACCGGCCAAGCGCTCGTGTTCGGCGTCGGACACGACTTCCGACTCGTCGACGAGCATGACTGCGATGCCTTCTCGGATGGCGAAGCGCCGCTTGAGGCGGGGGTTGTAGATGCAGTTCTCGTCGTCGAACACGAACAACTGCCCGTGGTCGATCGGGCAGGCGAGAACGCTCACGAGATCCGGATCGAGTGACATGGGGACTCCCTTCGGGTGATGCCGGTCAGGTCAGACGGCGGTGATGAGGGCCAGGACTTCGGCGACATGATCGTCGCACTCGTCCCGGGTGGGGGCTTCGAGGTTCAGGCGCAGAAGCGGCTCGGTGTTGGACGGACGCAGATTGAACCACCACGGGCCGCAATCGACGGTGAGGCCGTCGAGGCGATCCTGTGCGCGGCCCTGGTAGTGAGCGGACACCGCTTCGAGAACCGCCGAGGTGTCGGCGACTTGCGTGTTGATCTCTCCACTCGACGAATACCGCTCGAAAGGCTTGCGAAGGTCGGACAAGACGTCGTTCGATTCGGATAGCGCTTCGAGGACGAGCATGGTGGCGATGAGACCGCTGTCGGCGCGATAGTTGTCAGCGAAGTAATAGTGCGCCGAATGCTCGCCGCCGAACACTGCACCCGTCTCGGCCATCATCTGCTTGATGAACGAGTGACCCACCTTCGTGCGAACGGGGGTGCCACCGCACTCACGCACCACCTCGGGGACCGAGCGGCTGCAGATGAGATTGTGCAAGACGGTCGCACCCGGGTGCTTGGCGAGCATGCGCGACGCCAGGATGGCCGTGGTGGTCGAGCCCGAGAGGCCTCTCCCCTGTTCGTCGACCACGAACACACGGTCGGCGTCGCCATCGAAGGCCAGACCGATGTCGAATCCACCGGCCACCACACGGGCCTGCAGATCGCGCTGATTGGCCGACTGCAAAGGATCGGCCGGGTGATTGGGGAAGGTTCCGTCGAGTTCGGGGTACATCACCTCGAGTTCGAGGCGCGGCAGTCGCTCGAAGACTGCCGGGACCACGAGACCTCCCATGCCGTTGGCGGTGTCGGCCACCACCCGCATCGGACGTAGGGACGACGGATCGACGAACGAGACCACGTGATCGGCGAAGGCCGACAGCAGGTCGCGTTCGGTGGTTCGCCCCACTCGACCGGAGGGCGCTGGTCCGCGGCCCTCCAGCACGTTGCGCGCAGTTTCCTTGATCTGGAGCAGACCGGAGTCGACACCGACCGGACGTGCTCCCGAGAGACACAACTTGACGCCGTTGTACTGCGCCGGGTTGTGGGAAGCGGTGAACACCGCACCGGGCGCATCGAGCTTGCCGGCCGCGAAGTACAGCAAATCGGTGGACGCCAGACCGATGTCGATGACATCGACACCATGCTCCATGAGGCCGCGTGCGAAGGCGTCGGCGAGCTCGGGTCCCGAGGGTCGCATGTCGCGCGCGACGATTGCCACCGACGACTGGGTGAACTGCGCGAAACCGACCCCGAGGGCATGCGCAATCTCGGCATCCAACTGATCGGGAACCGTGCCACGAATGTCGTAGGCCTTGACGATGACATCGAGTGCGTCAGAAGCCGACATAGCGCTTCTCCACGCTAGCGGTGGCGAGTCTGGCCCTACTGCTGATTTCGACGCCGAATGCGATTCTGGCGAGCGATCACGAAGACGAGCACGATGCCTACCAGTGTGAGGAAATACGCGAATCGGTCGATCCAGCCGGCACGGAAATCCAGGCTCACCTGGTTCTCCGTCGGAATCACAACCATCATGTTCGGGGCCACGCGATACGGACCCTCGCCTCCCGACACCTTCCAGTTGGGGAAGTAACTCACTCGCACCAACACAGGAACGCCTGTGCGATCCACCTCGAAATCGACCGATTCGTCACCGATCACCACATTTGTCACCGTGACGTCAGGGAGAGAAATCGCATCGATCGTTTCGGTAGGCGTGACGATGTCGACCTTGCGCGAATCGGAGCCAGGTTCGCCATCGCGTCGCGACAGATCGATCTCGACATCGGTGCGCTGCCACGAATCAGGTCCGTCATCGACAGGAATCGTCGGCCATTCGGCACGGTTCTGAAGCCAACTCGTTCCGATTTCGAGCCACCGTTCACGCTGATCGCCACCGCGTCCGTTCACGACCACGGGCTCGGTCTCGAGCGGTACGACGATGTCGGACTCCGTGACCTCGTACATCTTCCACGGACCCGACGACGCGATCTCGCTGAGCCCACCATCGTTCGCCACGAGCTCGGCCGCTTCACGTTGAGCTTCGGGAGTGACCGCCAAGTAGTAGCGAATCCCGAGGGCGCGTAGGTAGTCGATGCCGATCGACGCGTCGTTGTTGACGTAGCGCAATTCGCGCACCGGGTTCGAGCTCTGTTTCGACATCGCACCAGCCGCGAGGAAGTGGTACGGGGTCGTTCCGGCCGCTTCGAAGAACAAGCCCTCGCTCGATCCGATACAACCGTCGGTCCAGAAAGGCAGCAGCATCAAGGCCATCGTGGTGCCGTACTTGTCGTTGTCGCCGTAGTTCTCCCAGAGCGCGCGACCACATCCGCGCTCTTCTCCGATCGTCTTCATCGTCTGGACGATCCCGTAGTACTCACCGTACGCGGATCGACCCTCGTAACCCGAGAAGTTCCAGCGCGCCCAGCCGTCGACGAAACCCTTGTCGCTCGCCTCGGTCTCGAACGGGCCCCACGCGTACTCGGCACCGTCGCCCTCGTCGACGATGTTTCCGCCGGGGAGAACTTGGAAGCGGAATCCCAGGACGATCAACGCGGCCAACGCGCATCCGACGGCCGTGAGTGATCGCGCCTTGAAGATTGCCCGCTGCGCGCGTACGTCATCGTCGATTCGGACGACGGAGAACCGCCGATCGAGTCGCTCATGTTGAGCCAGACGAACAATCGCATGGACCAACTCCACGATGCCGATCGCGGCCAGCAGGTACCGGCACATGTTGAGCATCGGCAGTAATCGCGGATTCCACAACAGGCCGATCACGGGAAGGCTGTCGTTGAACAAGTAGACGAAGGCGGTGAACACCAGACCAGTCACGCCGAGCCAGGCTCCGGTGGTGTGCCGACGCGCGAGCATCGCGACGAACCCGATGATCGCGAACGTGAGGAAGAAGACGTTCCAGAAGGGAGGCAGGGCGAAGAACATGCCCCAGTACGAAGTGAACGAGCCATTGCCGGGCTCGCCCTTGTACTTCATGTCGGTCATGTACGCGTGGTTCAGAAGGAACGGCACGATCCAGAAAGCTGACAGCAGCGAACCAAGGCCGACCGTCGTGACGAACCAGCGGAGTCGTTGGCGGTCGAGCCACAGCAGCGCCATGAGCAAGAGGCCGACCGCCACGTAGATGGCAACGATGCCGTGACAGAGCACCGCCAGCGCCATGAAGATGGCGGCCTTCAGTCGGTGGCGGCCGGTCTGCAAGCCGTTGGCGAAGTATCCGAACGCAAGCATCGCGAACGACAACGAGATCGAGAACGAGAACTCTCCGGCCATCGTCGACGCGATGTTGCCGCCATAGATCGTGTAACTCTCGTCGAGCAAGAACACCAAGCCGACCACGGCGAACAACTCGGGGATCGGATACGCGAAGCGGGCCAATCGCCCGAATGCCCAACAACACACGGGCAATGTGACGATTCCGAGTACCGCGACGATCTTGAAGGCAATGCCATAGGGCAGGAGCACGTCGAGCAGAACGATCATGAGAGCCGGCACGACCATGTAGAAGCGATAGATCGGAAAACCCGAGTACCAATCCATGCTCCAACCGTTCAACTTGAACGGCAGCAGGTGATCTCGTAGATAGGCCGGTCCCCACACGTGCGCGCCCATGTCGCCACCGGTGGGCGTGGAGTTGCGGAAGATCAGCGACGGTTGGACGACCTTGACCGCCACGGCGGTGGAGACACCCACGAGCGCGACACGCACCCAGAACACCACCAGCCGCTCGCGGCTCCAGCCGCGAAATGGGTTCCATCGCGTTCGGATCGCGTCGACCGCGTCGACAGCCTCAGCACTCTCGACGGCATCACCTGGTTCGGCGGGCTCGTCCGTGTCAACGGCCCCGACTCGTTCCTCCGTCACGTCGTTCATTGTGCCACCGAGAGCCGGTCAGCGGCTGGCGATCAGAAGCCCCGCGGCATTGAATCCGATGTGCGCCAGGATGGGCATCGCGATCCGACCAGATCGCTGCCAGCACAGTCCGAACACGAGACCCACCAAGAACAAGCCGGGGAGTTCGACGGGCTGGAGGTGGATCGCAGCGAACCAGGCCGCCGACATCACCAGGGCGATCGAATCGTTGAACCGCCCTTCGAGTGATTGAAGGATCAAACCCCGGTACACGAACTCCTCGACGAGCGGGGCCCCGATCGCAACGATCAACACGAGGACGAGGATCCACACACCCGAGGCGCGATCCCAGAGTTCGTTCGCTCGACGCTCGACATCGTCGGGGTCGAACGCATCGGGAAACAGTTGAGCGAGCGGCCAGTACAGAAGTGGTACGAGCACGAACTGAGCCGCGACGCCGATCGGAAGGCCGACGAGGTCGAAGGGGCGAAACCCCACTCGGTAGTCGCGCATGAACGACGCCCCGCCCCGACGACGGCTCACGATCACCAGGCCCACGACGAACGGAATCCAGAGACAGAGAATCGATACCGCCGTGACCGATGTCGGCCACGTGTCGGGGTCGTCGCCGCCACGACCGAAGGCTGCGATCACCGCCGCCTGAAGAGGGAGAGCTGCGACATACGCCCCAACCCACACCGCCACCGCGGCGCCGACCGAGAAGCGGGCGTCGTTGGTGGCCGGACGCACGGAGTTGGTCAGCCGGCCAGGCGGTGAACGAACGGCAGAACGAGCGTGCGACGGCGATCTTCGAGCGTCCATCCCGTCGGCGGCGCGAAACGATTCCAGTGAATGTCACAGAACTCGTACACCTGCGGGCGACGTTCGTCACTCAGGTGATCGACCCAGATGACCGAATTCGCATACTGAAAAGTGAGTGCGACTCGGGCCTCCTCGCGGCAACCGTTTCGCGTGCACAAACGCTTGTCCGAATGCATGGCGAACACGGTACGGGAGACGCCCTGCGACAGGGTGGATAGTCGGGACCGGTCCTAGCATGACGCCATGAGCGAGCCGACTCCGCCTCCCCCGCCTCCCCCTTCCGGAGATCGCCGGCCGCGTCCGTTCAAGTCGTCGAACAAAGCGAACGCGAAGAACGACGGCAAGGGCGACGTTCGTGCCGACGGCAAGTCTGGCCGTCCGGCCATGCCCAAGTGGTCTCCGTGGGTGTTGCTGGCCATCGTCCTTCTGCTCATCTTCGGGCCGCAACTCCTCCCTGGCCCGAACCGCGAGAAGATCGGCTTCGAAGAGTTCGTCACGCAGGTGGAAGCCGGTCGCGTCGACGAGGTGAAACTCAACAACACAACGCTCGGAATCACTGGATCGTTCGTCGACGGAAGCGAGTTCTCGACCACCGCACCTCCGGGCTTCCCCAACGAAGTCGACCGCGAGTTGCTGCGCACCAAAGGCGTCGACTTCCAGCCCAACACGCCGCAGTCGAACTGGTTCGTGAGCCTCATTCCATTGCTGCTGCCGTTCTTCCTCATCATCGGCTTCCTCATGTGGATGAACCGTCGGGCCTCGGGCCAGATGGGCAATGTGATGTCCATCGGACGTAGCCGCGCCAAGGCGTACACCACCGACCGTCCGTCCACGACGTTCGCCGATGTGGCCGGATACGAGGGCGTGAAGACCGAGATCAAAGAAGTCGTCGACTTCTTGCGCATGCCCGAGCGTTTCAAGGAGATCGGGGCCCGTGTTCCCAAGGGCATCCTGTTGGTCGGCCCCCCGGGTACCGGCAAGACCCTGTTCGCCCGTGCGGTGGCCGGTGAAGCCGGAGTCGGCTTCCTCTCGGTCACTGGTTCCGACTTCATGGAAATGTTCGTCGGCGTCGGCGCCAGCCGCGTGCGTGACTTGTTCCAACAGGCGCGCAAGATGGGTCGCGCCATCATCTTCATCGACGAAATCGATTCGATCGGCCGTAAGCGCGGAGCCGGTCTCGGTGGCGGCCACGACGAGCGCGAGCAGACGCTCAATCAGATGTTGGCCGAGATGGACGGATTCGAGACCTCCGAGGGCATCGTCATCATGGCGGCCACCAACCGTCCCGACATTCTCGACCCGGCGTTGCTGCGCCCTGGTCGCTTCGACCGCCAGATCGTCGTGCCGCTTCCCGAGTACGAAGAGCGTCTGGCCATCCTCAAGGTCCACAGCCGCGACAAGCGCATGGGTCCCGACGTCGATCTCGAAGTGATGGCGAAGGGAACTCCCGGAATGAGCGGCGCCGATCTCGCCAACCTGGTGAACGAGTCCGCACTCTTCGCAGTTCGTCGTGGTTCGTCGCAGATCGAGCGCATCGACTTCGAGTCGGCGCGCGACCGCATCATGATGGGAGCGCGCCGCGACTCGTTGGTGCTGTCGGTCGAAGAGAAGCGCACCAC
>VERK01000102.1 GCA_018882725.1 Actinomycetota bacterium
GTGCTCACCGGAGCGAACAACGAGTTCTGCAGCGGCGCCGACCTCAACACGGTGGGCAAGTCGAGTGGTCGCGAGCACTCGCACACCTACTACTCGATGCGCGAAGTCACCTCGGTGATCCTCGCGTTGGCCCGGCTGCCCCAGCCGACCATCGCCAAGGTGCGTGGTGTGGCCGTGGGAGTGGGCGCCAACATGGCGCTCGGCTGCGACCTGGTGGTGGCCTCCGACAACGCGCGCTTCTCGGAGATCTTCGCCAAGCGAGGACTCTCGCTCGACGGCGGCGGATCGTGGATCTTGCCGCGACGCGTCGGTCTGCATCGCGCCAAGGAGTTGACCTTCTTCGCCGACATCATCTCGGCGGCCGAAGCCGATCGCATCGGCCTGGTCAATCGCGTCGTTCCCGATGGCGAACTCGACGCGTTCGTGGCCGACTGGACGCAACGCTTGCTCGCCATGCCGCCCATCGCACTGGCGCAGTCGAAGCGCATGCTCAACAACGCCATGAACGTGACGCTCGAAGAGGCCCTCGACGACGAAGGAACGGCGCAGACCGTGAACTTCGGAACCAAGGACACGCCCGAGGCCATCGCGGCGTTTCTCGAGAAGCGCGCACCCGTCTTCAAGGGTCGCTGACACATTCGCGTCGTCGGTCCTCACTAGCGTGGGGTCGATGGCTCGCCGCGCGATCGCTCTGGCTCTGATCGCCGCCGGTGGCATTGCGGCGTCGATGAGCCATGGTGCCGCGGCTTCGGTGCCACCCTCGGTGCCGGTCATCAACACCACGATTCCTTCCGATTGTCCGATCCCGACGGCTCCCCGCGCAACCTTCGTCGGCTCGTTGGTGGCGGCCGATCGCCGCACCGCACGATTCGAGGTGCGCCAACTGCGCGGTGGGAACCTCGAGGGTTTCACCGCGGACGGACTCGTCGACGTCGACTTCGGTGACGATGTTCGATTCCTCGAGATCGACGTCGAATACATCGTTGCCGCCGCGCTCGACGACGAGACCAATCGCTTGTTCTCGAAAGTACGCGACCCCGAGCCGCTCTTCGGTGGCAATCAGGTGATCGGAATCGAAGAGCGCAACCTCGATTGCCCCGAACTCGAAGACGCGGTGCGTACCCTCACGCTCGACGGCCGCAGCGTGGAGAGCGGAGTCTTGGCGCCGCTGGCCGACGATTCACGCGGTTTGCTTCGCGCGGTGGCGCTGCCGTTCGCGTGGGTGTTCGGCGGACTGGTGGGTTTGGCGATCGTCGCCAACGGTGTTCGCGCGCTGGTGGGCCGGAGTCGGCGGCGTCAGGCCGCGCGGGCCGCTTCGGCACGGGCGCGCAAGTCGGCGACCGCGAAGTCGAGGCCCTCGGCGTAGCGGAACAGCGCCGTGCCGGCGATGAGAACGTTGGCGCCTGCGTTCACGGCTCCGGCGATCGTGTTGGGCCCGATGCCGCCGTCGACTTCGATGTTCACGCGATCCTGCAAACCACGCGCCGCCAGCAGTTCGCGTAGCTCGCGGATCTTGGGTTCCATCGACGAGATGTACGACTGGCCGCCGAAACCCGGGTTCACCGTCATCACGAGCACCATGTCGACCAAGTCGAGAACGTTGGCGACGGCGCTGATGGGCGTGTGCGGGTTGAGGGCAACGGCAGCGGTGGCACCGAGCGAGGCGATATTGCCGAGCGTGCGGTGCAGATGGGTGCAGGCCTCGACGTGCACGATGAGTCGACTGCAGCCGGCCTCGACGTAGCGCGCCGCGAGCACATCGGGCGTGAGTGTCATCAGGTGCGCTTCGAACGGCTTCGTGGTGTGCTTGCGAGCGGCCGCGATCACGTCGGGTCCGAACGTGAGGTTGGGCACGAATTGGCCGTCCATGACGTCCCACTGGAAGTGATCGACGCCGGCCGCGTCGAGGGCTTCGATCTCGGCTCCCAGGCGGGCGAAATCGCACGGAAGCACCGAGGGGACGATCTGGATCGGAAGCGCCACGCCGTGAACGCTACCCGTCAGAGTCACGGCCCGAGTGAGTGCGCCCGTAGTCTCGGCTCGTCATGACCGAACCCGTGGTGCGCATCGAAAAGGTCGTTGCCGAGGGCGACGGTCTGGGTCGACTGCCCGACGGACGCGTGGTCTTCGTCGAAGGTGGACTGCCCGGAGAGGTCGTGTCGATCCGCATCGTGAAGCAGTCACGCGACTACGCACGGGCCGTGATGGTGGACGTGCTCGAAGCCAACCCCGACCGTGTCGATCCGCCCTGCCCGTACGTGAGTCGTGGGTGCGGCGGCTGCGACCTTCAACACGCGTCCATCGAGTTGCAGCGCCGCATCAAGGTCGACGTCGTGCGCGAGTCACTCGTCCGCATCGGGCGTCTCACCGACCCCGACGTCGTTCTCGGCCCGGTACACAATCAGCCGTTCGGGTATCGCACGACCATCCGCGTGGCTCGTGGCGAGGACGGTCGGGTTGGGTTCCGGCGTCGCTCGTCGCACGACGTCGTGCCGGTGACCGCTTGCCTGGTGGCTCATCCCACCCTCAACACCGCTTTCGAGACGGTTCGTGTCGGTCCGCACGTCGACGACATCGCGATCAGAGTGTCGAGTGTCGACGATGCCATCACCTGGTGGGCTGAACCCGATGCCCACGACGTGTCGGGGTTGTCCGATCGCGGTGGGCCCGATGCTCGTCTCGTCGAGCGGGTACTCGATCGCGACTTCGTGGTGTCGGCCGGATCGTTCTTCCAGTCGTCACCGCTCGCGGCCGAAGCGCTGGTCGATTCGGTGCGACGCTCGCTGGGTGATCCGAGCACGTGGCCCGACGGCGACGTGGTGGACGCGTACTCGGGCATCGGCCTCTTCGCGGCTCTGGCGGTTCCGGCCGATCGTCACGTGGTGGCCATCGAGAGCAATCCGTGGGCGTGCACCGACGCTCGGGAGAACCTGTCGGATCGCGCGGCCACGATCGTCGAGTCGCGTGTCGACGACTGGTCACCCCACGACTGTGCGATGGTGATCGCCGATCCGGCCCGCGATGGCCTGCGCGCATCGGGTGTGGAGGTTCTCGCCAACACCAATGCGGCGGTGATCGTTCTGGTGTCGTGCGACCCCGCATCGTTGGGTCGTGATGCGCGTCTGCTCGACGCCGCCGGCTACGACCTCGATCGGTGTGAAGTTCTCGACTTGTTCCCCCAAACGCATCATGTGGAAGCCGTGAGTCGATTCGTGCGGCGTGAGAGGCTGTGAGCGATGCATTTCGAAACCACCGCTGAAGTCGCCGCCGCGTTGTCGTCGGGTCGTCCCGTGGTCGCGCTCGAGTCGACGATCTTCTCGCACTTGGGTCTGCCGTCACCGGCCAATCGCGAAGCACTCGAACGTTGCACCGGGGTGATCCGCGAAGCGGGTGCGACGCCAGCCATCACCGCGGTGATCGACGGTGTGGTGCGTTTGGGATTGCACGCCGACGAACACGAGCGCATCTTGGGCCCGGCGCAGAAGATGGCCGAACGCGACATCGGCGTGGCCATCGCGCAGCGCTGGCCGGTGGGTGCCACCACCGTGTCGGCTTCCGTGGCGATCGCGGCGGCCGGTGGCGTCTCGGTGTTCGCTACAGGTGGCATCGGTGGGGTTCATCGTGGTTCCGAGATCACGGGTGATGTGTCGGCCGACCTCGATGCCATCGCGAGTCATCCGGTCATCACGGTGTGTGCGGGTGCGAAGGCGTTTCTCGATCTGCCACGCACGTTGGAGTATCTCGAGACACGCGGTGTGGCGGTCCTCGGCTGGCAGCACGACTGGTTCCCGGCGTTCTACACCCGGTCGTCGGGTCTTCGCGTTCCGCATCGGGTGGAGTCCGGACCCGACGTGGCCGCCGTGTTCGATGGTCGCACACGGCTGTCGATGGGTGTTCTCGTGACCGCTCCGATCCCCGAATCCGATCAACTCGATCAGGCGTTCATGGACGATGTGGTCGCGCGCGCCGTGAACGACTGCGACGAAGCCGGTGTCTCGGGTCCCGGGGTCACGCCTTTCGTGTTGGCTCGCATCGCCGAGGCCACCGCCGGGCGCAGTGTGCCAGCCAATCTCGCGCTGGCCGAGAACAACGCCCGGGTGGCGGCTCAGATCGCTCGCGCAGTCGCGGCTACAAGCGCCTGAGGCAGCGGTTGATTCGTCGGAAGAATCGCGTTGTTGCTCGCGGGTTGTCGCGATCGAGTCCCCACCGGGCGATCCAGGTGGTGCGACACAGCGGATGGCACAACACGCGTAGTCCGCGATTGGCGAGCCGCTTGCCGGGCATGCCTTGAACGGCGTTCACGTACCACGGCGATCCGTGTGTGGTGATCGTGACCAAGCGACGGATGTTGCGCAGTCGCGGGCGCAGCCGGGTGGCACCCTCCGGGAAGTCCCACGCGACCCCGTGGGCCCACACGCGATCGAACCAACCCTTCAGAATCGCCGGTTGCTGACCCCACCACGTGGGGTGAACCAAGACCAGCGCCTCGCACCACACGAGATCGGCGAAGTGCGATGCAAGGTGTGGTTTGGTGTCAGGTGCATCGAAGTGCGCCTGCTTCTCGGCTCGACTGAGCCGCGAGTCGAAACCTTCGGCGTACAGATCACGTACCCGAAAGTCGTGATGCCCGGTCTCGAGTGCGGTCGTGACGCGGCGCAGAACCTCGCGGTTGAGCGATTCCGTACCGGGGTGAGCGAACACCACGAGAACGCGAGTCACGACGACCTCATCGGATCGCCGCCATCGACGATTCGACCCCACTCAAGAAGTCGCGACGCCGCTCCGGGGTCTGGCCGTCGAGCGCGTAGAGCGCGTGCCACGAGACCTTTGTGCGGCGTCCGCAGGCGACGCGCAACGTGCGCGCAATGGTGCGCCGACCGTTGTCGTTGATGGCCTTGATGTACCACCACGGCGATCCGGAGGTGGTCACGCCCACCACGTGGCGAACGTGAGTGAGACCCGGTCGTACCCGTTGCGTGCGCGGATCGAGAGTGAACGCCGTACCCATCACGAGCGTGCGTTCGAACCAGGCCTTCAGGATGGCGGGCACGCTGCTCCACCACGTGGGGTACACGAACACGAGAATCTCGGCCTGTTTCACGAGTCGAGCGTGCTCGGCCACCATCGGGTCGACGATCGGCTGGTCGGATGTGTAGGCCGTCCATTCGGCGGGGGAGAGCGCCCCGGCGTAGTCGAGGGCGTACAGGTCGAGGAACGACACCTGATGACCAGCTGACGACAGTCCGCGAACGACGGCATCGGCCAGAGACCGGTTGTACGACTCGGGGTCGGGGTGTGCGAAGACGACCAGGGCGTTCATGAGGCGGACCGCGAGACCGCGCGGATCATGGTGCACCCCCAGGGATTCGAACCCTGAACCAATGGATTAAGAGTCCACTGCTCTGCCGTTGAGCTAGAGGTGCCTGACGCAAAGTACGAGTGTAGGCGCCGACTGGGGTGAACGAGGGGAATCGAACCCCCGGCCTTCAGGGCCACAACCTGACGCTCTAACCGACTGAGCTACGTCCACCATGAACCCGCAAAGTCTGCCAGCAATACCTGCGAATCCCACGATCTCCCAACGACATCTGTCCGGAAATCCTCGGGTTTTGCTGGGGCGACGTGAAGTCGTCGATTCATCGAGAGCGGCCTTCGGGTTGCCTTGCTAGGGTGACGAGAACTCTGAAGGAGTTGATATCCGTGTCAGCCACGGACTCGTCAGTTAGCAGCGTCCGTTCGCTGGGAGAACGGGCGAAAGAGATCACGGCCCGCGAGATCGCCCGGTACGCCTCGCGTACGACGGGCTCGCAGAAGGCCACCGAACGTGCTCGTCTCGTCCTTCCTCTCGGCGTGCCGTCGAGTTTCCAGGCCTACGACCCGCATCCGATCGTCGTGCGTTCGGCCAAGGACGCCTACATGGTCGACGTCGATGGCAATCGCTACATCGACTACGACATGGGTTTCGGTGCGCTCTTCAGCGGACACGTGCATCCCGCGGTTCGTCGCGCCGTCGAAGCACAGCTCGACAACGGCACGTTGTTCGTCACGCCGTGCGAGTCGAACGCCGAAGTCGCCGAGATGCTCGGCGAGCGTTACGGCCTTCCTATGTGGCGGTTCACCAACTCGGGAACCGAGGCCACCATGGACGCCATCCGCGTGGCGCGTGGTGTGACGGGTCGCGACAAGATCGTGAAGGTCGAGGGCGGCTATCACGGTCACCACGACGAGGTCATGATCTCCATGAAGCCGCCGCTCGATCAGGCCGGCCCGGCCGACGCACCGATCCCGGTGCCGTCCACCGCGGGTGTCACCAAGGCCGTGTTGGGCGACACGATCGTCATTCCGTACAACGACCCCGAGGCCCTCGAACGAGTTCTGCGCAACGGTGACGTGGCCTGCTTCATCGTCGAGCCCGTGATGGAGAACATCGGTATCTGCTTGCCGCAGCCTGGTTATCTGCAGGCCGTTCGCGAAATCACGCAGCGCTACGGAACTCTTCTGATCTTCGACGAGGTCAAGACGGGTATCACCGCGGGTTGGGGCGGAGCCACCGGGGCGCTTGGCGTCACACCCGATCTCGTGTCGCTCGCCAAGTCGATCGGCGGCGGTCTGCCGCTCGGCGCGTTCGGCGGCAAGCGCGAGTACATGGATCAGATCACTCTCGGTCGCGTGATCCACCTCGGCACGTACAACGGCAACCCGTTGTGCATGGCGGCGGCCAAGGCCGTGCTCTCCGAAGTGTGCACCCCCGAAGCCACCCACGAGACGATTTTGCGGAATACCAAGTTGGTCGACGCGTGCAACGACATCATCGACTCGAGTGGTGTTCCGGCCCACACGATTCAGTTCGGAGCCAAAGGCTGTGTCACGTGGGCGCCCGAGCCCATTCGCAATTACCGCGACTACAAAGCCACCAATTTCGACCTGGCTTTCGCGCAGTGGATTCACGGAATCAACCGCGGAATCCTGTTGCCACCCGGTCTCGACGAGCAGTGGCTCATCTCGATCATGCACACCGAGGCCGACGCGCTCGCGTACGCCGACGTGTTCGGCGAATTCGTCGACGAACTGCTCGCGTGACCGACAGCGGTTCACTCGGCGCTTCTTCTCGCGTCTTTCCGGCTCTTCCTCTTTCGCGTCTCGTGTTGCGCGCGATCGTTCGCCGCTGTCCGCGGTGTGGCAGCAGGCGAGCGTGGTTCCGTTCATGGTTCGCCCAAGGTGAGCGTTGTGTCGGCTGCGGTTTGCGCCGCACACGCGGCGTCGATGGTCACGAGTTGGGAGCACTCACCATCGGGCTCGTGCTCAACATCGGCCTCGTGATCGCCGCCGTGGGAATCGCAGTCGCGCTCACAGTTCCCGATGTTCCGGTGGTGACGCTCTACGTGATCCTGGCGTCGGCCGCGATCGTGATTCCGGTGGTCACCTGGCCCCTCACGCACACCATCTGGATCGCCATCGACCTTCGGGTCCGACCGGTGAGTGACGACGAGGCCGCCGAGGCGGCGGCCTGGCTGGCTGGACGTGACGGTCAGCCCAGTTGACGGGCGCTCATCGAACATTTGATCGATCGAATGCTTGACCGAACGGGTGTTCGTAGTTACGCTCCTGTCATTCGTCCAGCGTGATCCCGGCTTCTGTGCCACACCCGTCTCGTACGGTCCCCGACACAGACACCAA
>VERK01000103.1 GCA_018882725.1 Actinomycetota bacterium
TCTCCATTGGACAGTCGGCCGACGTCGAATCGATCACCGTCGACACCGAGACACTGGCGATTCAACGCGCCCGCCTCGACTACACCCGACTCAGCTACGGCCTGTGGGTCGTGCACCGTGACGACGAAGCGCCGTCACACGAGTTCGAGGTCGATCAGTACGGGTTGGTGCTCGATCTGCCCGGGCACTTCCGGCGCGTCGCCTGACGCACCGCCTAGCGCTGACCCAACCACGCCTTGAACGCTGGGCCGTACTCGGCGTGTTCGAGGCCGGCTTCGACGACGGCCTGCAGCCAACCGACCGGGTTACCGATGTCGCGACGACTCACGTTCGACATCACACCGTTCAGCGGACGACGTGACGCCTGCACCGACAACGCGTCGCTGAGCTGAATCTCGCCGGTCGATGCCGGACCGATTGCGGCCAAGTCGTCGAAGACATCGGGCAGCAAGGCGTAGCGACCGATGATCACGAGGTCGCTCGGCGCCTCGCCACTCGGCTTCTCCACCACCGACGCGAACGAAACCACGTCGGCCCCGGCCACCGACCGCGCGTCGCCCACCGGATCGACCACGCCGTAACGGAACAGTTCGTGCCGCTCCATCCGTTTCAGCGCGATCGCCGGAACGCCGGTGGCCTCGACGACCGAACCGAGACTGCTGAGCAACGACGAGTCGCCCATCAACTCGTCGGGGAGCAAGACGAAGAATGGTTCATCGCCGACCGCCGGCTGGGCGCAGGCCACGGCATGGCCGAGTCCGAGTGGCTCGTCTTGGTACACGAACGACACGCGCACGTCGGACCCGTATCGCCGCAAACGATCGGCGAGTCCACCCCGACCCTGCTTGTCGAGAATGCTCTCCACCCACTCGTTGCGCTCGAAGTAGGCCTCGATCGCCGGCTTCGTACGACTGGTGACGATCACCACATGGTCGACGCCGGCCCCCACCGCTTCGTCCACGATGAACTGCAGCGCCGGCTGCTCGAGGATCGGCAGCAACTCCTTGGGCACGGCCTTGGTGGCCGGCAACATGCGCGTTCCCTGCCCGGCGGCGGGCACGACGGCGGTGCGGATAGCGCTCGGCACGAGCCAACCCTAGACTTCCGCACCTGGAGAGAACCCCCATGCCGACTTACGTGTACAAGTTCATCGACACCGGTGAGACCATCGAGATCCATCAGGCGTTCTCCGACGACGCACTCACCGAAGCCCCGCATCCGGCCGACGGAACGATGCGTCCGGTGAAGAAGGTGTTCCAACCCGTGGGCGTCACCTTCAAGGGCGGCGGTTTCTACAAGACCGACTCACGCGGGTCGTCGAGTTCGTCGAGTGCTGGTGGTAGTTCGTCCAGTACGTCGAGCGATTCGGGCTCGAGCACGTCGTCGAGCGACTCGAGTTCGTCCTCGTCGAGTTCGAGCACGACGTCGAGCACGAGTTCAGCGGCGTCGACCTCGGCCTGACGGCGCGCGGCCTTTCAACGCCAACCGGCCGCGGCCACCAGCAGTATCAGTGCGGCTAGCGCCACTCGGTACACCACGAACGGATCGAAGTTTCGCGTCCGTACCAGTCGCAAAAGACCCGACACCGCGATCCAGCCCGAGATGGCAGCCGTGATCACACCCACGATCATCGGTGTGAGAAGCCCGTCGGGCACACCGTCGGCCACCAGCCCGCCCACTTTCACCACGACGGCACCCAGGATGACCGGCAGGCTCATCAGGAACGAGAGTCGCACTGCGGCATCGCGCTCGTAACCCAGCAGGCGCGCGGCCGACATGGTGATTCCCGAGCGTGACGTACCCGGATTGAGTGCGAGGACCTGAGCCGCACCTACCAGCACGGTGTCGCGCAGGTTCAACGACTCGAGTGAGCGTGAGCCTGCACGACGATCGGCCCACGCGAGTACCACGCCGAACAACACCAGCGACACCGCGATCACGATCGGACCACCGAGCGTGTCGTCGATCCACGATTCGAAGAGCGCACCAACCAGCGCAGCCGGGACGCACGACAACACGAGCAACCAGGCCAGCCGACCTTCGGGGTTGGCCCGCTCCGACGGCACGAACACCGCCCGCACACCGTTGCGCACGAGCAACACCACATCGCGTCGGAAGTACGCGACGACCGCGATGAGCGTGCCGAAGTGCAGAGCCACGTCGAAGGCCTTCTTGATTCCTTCGTCCGAGAAGTCGTCCCAGCCGAACAGCCACGGCACCACGATCAGGTGGCCACTCGACGAGATGGGGAGGAATTCGGTGAGACCCTGCACGATGCCGAGAACGATGGCGTGCAAGATCGGCATGAGTTCAGCCTGACAGGTCAGGCACCGCTCATCGTGACATCGTGGATGACGAGCGAGACGCCAGTGGCCCTCATGGGCAGCCATTCGAGATCGCCACCCACCTCGGCGATGTCGAGCAGCATCTTCTGGAGCGTGGACGCGATGGTGAACTCGCGGACCGGCGCGCCGAGCGTGCCGTTGGCGATGGTGATGCCGGCCGCGCCCGTGCTGAAGTCACCCGACACCGGATTCACACCCGAGTGCAGACCCTGCACCTGCTGAACGAGGATGCCGTCGTCGATGCCGGCCACGATCTCGGCCTGCGAACGAGTTCCGGGCACCACTTGCAACGCGAGACAGCCGGCGCCCGGCGAACCCGCGTAGCCACCCCGCGTGCCGTTGCCGGTGGTGGCCACACCCATGCGGCGCGCCGAGTACGACGACTGCACGAACATGCCCAACGTTCCGCGATCGATGAGAACGTTGCGCCGAGCGGCCAGACCTTCGCCGTCGATGTCGGTGGCGGTGTACGCGAGCGGATTGGTGGGGTCGTCCACCAAAGTGACGAGCGGACTGGCCACCTGATCACCCAGACGATTGGCGAAGAGGCTGCGACCCTTCACCACACTGTCGCCGTTCAGCGTGCCACCGATGATGCCGAGGAACTGCGCGGTCACGAACGGATCGAGCACCACGGTCACGCGTCGACTGGCCGGTTTGGTGGCTCCGAGCAGACGCGTCGCGCGATCGGCCGCCTCACGGGCCGCCTTCTCGATGTCGAGTTCGTCGACGTCGCGACCAACCGAGAAGCCGAAGCCGGTCTGCGTCTCGTCACCGTCGTCGGCGAGGGTTCCGACACTGAGGTAGCAACCGTTCTCGCGGCCGCTCACCCGAATGCCGGTGGTGGTGGCCACGGCCGCCTCACCGAACGAATCGGAGTAGTTGGAGTCGTCGACCCGGACCCGCGAGTCGGCCGCGCGGGCGAGACGTTCGAGTTCTTTGGCCAACTCGATCTTGCGCGCCGTCGGCACGCTCTCCAGACGATCGCTCCAGAGCACCTGTGGTGTGACGGCCACACCGTCGGGTTCAGCCAACCCCGACCACTGATCGACCTCGCCGTAACCCAGGTTGTCGCGGGCTTCGGCCAACACGTCAGCGATCACGGCCGGGTCGAGAGTCCCGGCGTACGACGTGCCGGTGCGGCCGTCGCGAATCACGCGAATGCCGATGCCTTCGCTCTGCGCCGACACGAAGTGCTCGACTTCACCTTCGTACACACGAACGTCGGTGGACAGACTGCGGCTCACGTAGGCCTCCACCTGCTCGCCCGCCTGGGCCAGCGCCACCACGCGGTCGGCGATGGCGAGCAATTCGCTGCTGCGATCGGTCATGACGCGGTGCCGCCGATGGTGAGGGCCTTCACGCGCAACGTGGGTTGGCCGTCTCCCACCGGAACACCTTGTCCGTCCTTGCCGCACGTACCCGGATTGCCCATGGCGAAGTCGTTGCCCAAGCGATCGATGTCGCGCAACACCTGCGGGCCGTTGCCGATGAGGTTGCCCTCACGAAGAGGTTCGGTGATCTCACCGTTCTCGATGAGATACGCCTCGGTCATGCCGAACACGAAATCTCCCGTGGCGGTGTTGACACTTCCGCCGCCGAGGTGCGCGACGTACACACCCGACTCGGTGTCGCGAATGATGTCGGCGGGCGCTTCGTCGCCGTTGAGCACGTACGTATTGGTCATGCGCACCATCGGAAGGTCTTTGTACGACTGGCGACGACCGTTGCCACTCTGTCGACGACCTTCCTTGCGCGCCCGCAAGTAGTCCCACATGTAGTCGGTGAGCACACCGTTCTCGATGAGCACGTTGTACTGCGACGGGTGGCCCTCGTCGTCGATCGCGATGGCACCCCACTCGTGGGTCATCGTGCCGTCGTCCACCAGGGTGACGAGCGGTGACGCCACCAACTCGCCCACCTTGCCGCGGTACACGCTGGCGCCCTTGGCCACCAGGTCGGCTTCGAGGCCGTGTCCGCAGGCCTCGTGGAACAGGACGCCGCCACTGCCGGCCTTGATGACCACCGGCATCGAGCCGGACGGGGCCGGCCGGGCCTTCAACTTGGTGAGCGCCCGAGTGGCCGCCGTACGTGCGACGTCTTCCACCTGAACCTTGTCGAACAGTTCGAAGCCCATGGTGTGACCCACCGAATCGAATCCGGTCTGCATTCCGGTGTCACCGTTGGCGACGGCACTCACGCGAAGCAACGTGCGAATGCGTTCGTCGCGCGCGACCAAGCCATCGGAGTTGGCCACCACGATGAGCGTGCGACCATCCGAGTAACCGGCCGACACCTGAGTGATGGCACCACCGGTCGAACGCGCGGCGTCGTCGACACGACGCAGAAGTTCGACCTTGGACGCCTTGGCGACGGTGGACGGATCGACGTCGATCGGACTCACGATGCGCGACGGCTGTGCGGTCAATGCGACGACGCGCGTTCCGCCACCACCTTGACGCGCGGCATCGGCGGCCACACGAGCGGCCGCGAGCAGTCCCGACTCGGTGAGGTCGGCGGTGTGCGCGAAGCCGGTGGTCTCGCCACTGATGACACGAATACCGGCCCCGCGATTGCGGCCGGTCGACAACTGCTCGATACGCCCGTCATCGAGACCGACTCCGGTTCCGCGCCAGTCACTGGCGAAGATTTCGGCGAAATCGGCACCCGTGCGCAGGGCCGCCGACAGGACTCGTTCGAGGACGTCGTTGTCGATCACGGCACGAGGTTAGGTGGTAGCGGTGACGGGCTGTCGGGCGGGACGTCCGGGGACTCGTGCGACACCGATCGCCGCGACGATGCAGCAGACGCCGGCGATCACGAAGGCTGGCCGGTACGAACCGGTGAGGTCTCGCAACCATCCGGCACCCCACGCCGCGAGGGCCGCACCGACTTGATGGCCGGCGAACACCCATCCGTACACCAACGGACCTCGACTCGCTCCGAACCGATCGATACACAACGCCACAGTGGGCGGAACCGTCGCCACCCAGTCGAGCCCGTAGAAGACCATGAAGCTCACGAGGCCGAAACCCTTCGTGGACAACACCGGGTCGAGGATCATGAGGCTCGCTCCGCGCAATGCGTAGTAGGCGATCAGGAGTCGTACCGGATCGTGGCGATCGGTGAGCCAACCCGATGCGATCGTGCCGACCACATCGAACACTCCGATGAGGGCGAGGTACGACGCCGCCGACGTCGCAGCGACACCGTGATCGTGCGCCGCCGAAAGGAAATGAGTCTGCACGAGTCCATTGGTGGAGAGGCCGCACACGACGAAACTCCCGGCCAGCAGCCAGAAGACACGACTCCGGCGGACGTCGTGAAGAGCGGACATCGCCGCCGCGATCGGACGTTCGACCGGCTTCGGGGCGACATAGGTCTGGTCGGCGCCATACGGGTGCAGACCCAGGTCGGCCGGTGAGTTGCGCAAGAACAGGGCCACGAGTGGGATCACCGACAGCGCACCCAGAGCGATGATCAGACCGACCCACTTCCAGCCGTGATTGTCGGCGACGCGCGAGAGAACCGGCAGGAAGATGAGTTGACCGCTCGCTGATGCCGCCGTGAGCGCTCCCGTGGCGAGACCTCGTCGACTGACGAACCAACGGCTCGCGACGGTGGACGCGAAGACCGTGGCGAGACAACCGGAACCCGCACCCACCACCAATCCCCACAACAGATAGAAGTGGACGAGGTTCGACATCTGGGTGGTGAGCAATGCGCCAACCGAGATGATCGACAACGCCGCGACGGTGACGGCTCGCAGGCCGAACCGACTCTGGAGCGCGGCGGCGAACGGCCCGATGAAGCCGAAGAGAAGGACGTTGATACTGACGGCGAATCCGATCTCGCCACGCCCCCATCCGAACTCCTCGTGAAGGGGATCGATGAGAATTGCTGGAGCCGAGCGGAAACCGGCCGCACCGAGAAGGGCCACGAAAGCGACGCCGAAGATCACCCAGGCGTAGTGGAAACGACGTTCGCGGATCACCGTTCCACCGTAGCGGCGCGATCCGAATGCCCCGGGGATTCGGGATCAGCGTAGATTCCAGGCGTGGAAACTGCGGCGACCGAAGCCGTACCGGCTCGTGTTCACCGCACGTACTGGTGGAAAGAGGCGCTCATCATGGGCGCCTTCTACGTGGTGTACTCCTGGACCCGCAATCTCTTCGGCTCGTCGCACATCGCCGCCGACGGCATTCCCGAACAGGCCTTCAACAACGCCGAGCGTCTCATTCGACTCGAACGCCTCGTGGGCCTCTATCACGAAGAGAGTGTGCAGGACTGGTTCCTCAGTTGGGACTGGTTCATCCGCTTCTGGAACGTCTACTACGGCACCGCGCACTTCGTGGTCACTCTCGGAGTGTTCTGGATCTTGTTCTTCAAGCGGCCCGGAGTGTTCCCTCAATGGCGCAACACGCTTGCCATCACCACCGCCCTCGGCATCGTCGGCTTCTCGCTGTTCCCGGTGATGCCACCGCGTCTGCTCGACGCACCGTGCCCCGATCCGGTTCGCGGGGGCTACGGCGGCGCTTGCATCGAGAGTCCGTTGCGTGACACGGGTGCCGATGGACTCGTGGGCACCGAGGACGACGGCACGTTCGGATTCGTCGACACGCTGCCCGAGTACGGCGCCGCGCTGTGGACCTTCGACTCCGACACCATGAAGTCGATCTCCAATCAGTACGCCGCCATGCCAAGCATGCACATCGGATGGGCCAGTTGGTGTGCGTTCGCGATGTGGCCGCTCTTGCGGCGACGCTGGACCAAGGTCGCCATGCTCTTGTATCCGGCCGCCACACTCTTCTGCATCGTGGTCACCGGCAACCACTACTGGATCGACGGCGTCGGTGGTCAGCTGGCTCTCGGTGTGGGTGCGTTGCTCGGTTGGGGGCTCCATCGTTGGAACCAGAACCGCCTCGACCGCAAGCACGAGGCCCAGTTCGCGAGTACCTGACCAGCCAGCGGTCACACGCCCGATTCGGGCCGGGCGCTCGATCGGAACCAGGGCTAGCGTGACATCGCCATGTCCCTGGACTCGATTCGTCAGCCGAGCGATCTGCGTCGGATGTCGTACCCCGAACTCGACGAACTCGCCGGAGAGATTCGCGATTTCATCGTGCGGGCCGTGGCCGACAACGGCGGCCATCTCGGGTCGAACCTGGGCGCGGTCGAACTGACTCTCGCTCTGCATCGCGTATTCGACTCGCCGCGCGACGCAATTCTCTGGGACACCGGCCACCAGGCCTACGTGCACAAGATCGTCACCGGTCGGGCCGATCGCTTCGCATCGTTGCGCCAGGCCGACGGACTCTCGGGCTACCCC
>VERK01000310.1 GCA_018882725.1 Actinomycetota bacterium
GTTCGAACTCGAAGCGCATCTTGGCGATGCGGTCGTTTCCGGTGTGTGTGCTGCAGGCCACGATGTTGACGTGTTGTTCGGACAGCGCGTTGGCGACGTCGCGTAGGAGCCGACTGCGATCGAGTGCCACCACTTCGACCCCGGCCCGGAACACGCGTCCGGTGGCCGAACCATCCCACTCGACATCGACGAGCCGAGCCGACTGATCGTGGGCCAGTGACGCGGCATTGGCGCAGTCGGTGCGGTGAACACTCACGCCGCGGCCGCGGGTGAGGAAACCGATGATGTCGTCACCGGGAACCGGCGTGCAGCACTTGGACAGACGGACGAGAACGTCGTCGAATCCCTCCACGTGAACGCCGGTCTGAGTGCCGCCGCGCCGCAACTCGTTGGGATGAAGGACCGACATCGTCAGGCGCTCTTCGGCTCCTTCGCTCTTGTAACGATGAGCCACACGTTGCGAAATCGCCTTGGCGCCGAGTTGGCCGTCGCCGACGGCGGCGAGAAGTGACTCGACATCGGCGTAGCCGTGCGAGACCGCCTCCTCCTGGAAGAATTCGCTTTCCATCACGTGGGAAATGGGAAGGCGTTCGAGGCGGAACTCGTTCTCGAAAGCCTCACGGCCCAGTTCGATCAAATCGTCGCGACGCTCGCGTGAGTACCACTGGCGGATCTTGTTGCGCGCCTTGGGTGACGACACGAAGTCGAGCCAGTCCTTCGACGGAGCCGCGGTGTCGACCTTGGAGGTGAAGATTTCGCAGGTGTCACCCGACTTCAATTCGTGGGTGAGCGGAACCAAGCGCCCGTTGACGCGGGCGCCGATGCAGGTGTTGCCGATCTCGGTGTGCACGCAATAGGCGAAGTCGACCGGGCAGGCGCCGAGTGGCAAGGCGATCACGCGACCCTTCGGGGTGAACACGAAGATCTCATCTTGGTCGAGGTCGGTCTTCAGGCTCTCCATGAACTGCGCTGGATCGGCGATTTCGCTCTGCCAGTCGATGATGCGGTTGAGCCAGTCGATGTCGGGTGTCTCGTCACCGGCTTTGTACGCCCAGTGGGCGGCCACTCCCCACTCGGCCCGCTGGTGCATCTCACGCGTGCGGATCTGGATCTCGAGCGGTTTGCCGCCCGGACCAATCACGGTGGTGTGGAGGCTCTGGTACAAGTTGAACTTGGGCATCGCCACGTAGTCCTTGAAGCGCCCCACGATCGGCTTCCAGTGACCGTGAATGCAGCCGAGGGCTGCGTAGCAATCCTTGACCGAATCGACGACCACGCGAATGGCGACGATGTCGAAGATCTCGTCGAACTCCTTGCCCTTCTGGATCATCTTCTCGTAGATGCTCCACAGGTGTTTTCCGCGTCCGGTCACGTCGGCGGTGATGTTGAGGTCGCTCAACTGACTGCGCACATCGGCCATGGCCTTGGCCAGGTAGATGTCGCGCTCGGGGCTGCGCGTGATCACGAGGTGGTCGAGCTCGGCGTACCGCTTCGGATAGAGCGACGCGAAGGCCAGATCTTCGAGCTGCTGTTTGAGGCCGCTCATGCCGAGACGGTGGGCCAACGGTGCGTAGATCTCCAGAGTCTCGTTGGCGATGCGCTGCTGCTTCTCGAGCGGCATCGAGGCGATGGTGCGCATGTTGTGGAGACGATCGGCCAACTTGATAATGAGAACCCGGAGGTCCTTGGCCATCGCCACCAGCATCTTGCGCATCGTCGCGGCCTGCTGGGCTTCCTTCGAGTCGAACTGGATGCGTTCGAGTTTGGTGACACCA
>VERK01000104.1 GCA_018882725.1 Actinomycetota bacterium
GCACGCGAGTAGCTTCATCGGTCTGAAGTGGGATTCGGGATGTCGTGGCCAGGTTCGGTTCGATGTTTCAGGACCCTGCTTTGTCAACGGAAGCAGTTCGGTGACGGTGTCGGGGCAAGTGTTGATAATCGCCGGCGACCAGGCAGGGTCGTGAGCAGTCACGGTCAAGCCGGTTTTCACGGCCTACCAGAATCTCGATGGCACTCTCCCGGTGTCTGGGTCGGCTTCTTCGTTGGCTTCGTCGACCTTCACGGTGACTGTCGAGGCGCGGCAGTGTGCGATCACCATCACTCAAAGCGGCCGAGCGACCGTGAGCGGCAAGCCAGGCGTATACGTGGATGGAACGGCGACTGGGCTTCCCACCGGAGAAGCGCTCAAGGTCTGGGTGACGTTCCCGGGTCAGACCTCGTACACCGAAGGCTCGGCCAAACCAGTGGTCGACAACAACGGCAACTTCGAGTGGTCGCGAAAGACCGTTAAGTAGACGTACGTCTACTTCACGAGGGCCAACAACCAAAACTGCAGATCGAGCACGGTCATCATTCCCGCCGGCTAGTTCCTCGGGCAGTCGTTGTGTATCGACACTGGTAAGAGGTGGGGTTTCGGGGCTGACCGATTGCGGACTATGTTTCGACCGACGAGATCGACCGGACGGGGGCTATGAAGAGACTTCTGATCACTGGATATGCCCTGATTTCGACCGCCCTAATGATTGGCACTCCGGAATCGCTGCAGGCGGCAGCGCCCGCCACCCTCACGGTGGCCGGGGTGGATCCAGGCATCACTCTCAGTTCGACCACTGTGACGGGTCCGACCGGGGACACTTTCGTCATCTCCAACACGTCGAATCGGGATGTCTCGATCCAGGGCCCGTTGTCCAGAACGAGCGGTCAGCCAAGGAATTGTCAGACCTCGGGAAACCCATGGTGTGTACTCACTCAAGGTGGCCAGGACACGTTTCGGATTGACGCGCAAGGTTCCTTCACGGTGACGGTTTATTTGGGCGGAGGCTTCGGTGCACAGATTGGCACGGTGGCGATTGGCCCGGCAGCGGCTGGCGGAGGCGCGACGGGGCCGGCAACGACGGTCAAGGCTTCGTACGACCCGAATGGCGGCACATGCATCTTCAACGGCACGAAGACGACGTTGAAGTACGACTCGTTCACGATTGGTTTCTCGTACGCCCCGGGCAATGACGAATGTGCGCGCCCGCAATGTGTTCATGTCGGCTGGAACGTGTCGGGTTCGGCCACTACGCCCGTGCCCGCCAACCTGCCACTTCTCAAAAACGACGGGACGTGGCTCTTTGTCAAAGACGAAGAGACTCGGCGCTCCTTTGTCGCCAAGTCGGGCGACTTCGTGGCCGACTGGGTGCAGGCACCGAAGTTCAATGACATCACCCTGCCAACGAATGGATCCACCGGTCTGGTGTGGGATTCCGGCTGTCGCGGCCTCGTACGGTTCGATGGGTCAGGACCCTGCTCTGTTAACGGAAGGAGTTCGGTGACGGTGTCGGGGCAGGTGACGATCAGCACCGGCGGTCAGGCTGGGTCGTGCACAGTCAGGGCTACCCCCGTCTTCACGGCGTACCAGAATCTCGATGGAACTGATCTTTCGGTGACGACGTCGGCTTCGACGTTGCCGTCGTCGACATTCACTGTGAAGGTCGAGGGGCGACCCCGGCTCGATGTCGTAGTGACGGGACTGGGCCTTGTTTCTACGAATGAACAGCCGGGAATCGCCTGCGGAGAGGGCTCCTTTTTAACGGTCACGCCCGTGAAGTACACGTTTTGCGGACTCGACGGCGCGGCAACTCGCACTCTGTACGCGTGGCCCCAATTGGGCCAGAGTTTTCTCGGCTGGGATGGTGCGTGCAAGAACACTCCCATCAATGCGGCTTGTACCGTCAAGGTGACCGGTCCGACGACGGCGGTAGCACGGTTCGGTCTCGTCAACCTGACGGTCGGCAAACAGGGATCCGGAACCGTCTCGGAGTTCACCTTCTCCACCCCGCGCATCAACTGCGGGGCGACTTGCTCGGCCGGTCTGCTGAAGGATTCGCCGATCTTCTTGGTTGCGGCACCAGCGCCGGGGCAGTACTTCGTGGAGTGGGCGGGGGCCTGTGCGGGTACCCCGTCGACGAGTGCGTGTTCGCTCACCGTCGCGAACGACACCAAGGCGACCGCCGTGTTCGCGGCTGGGAATCGTCTGGTCGTCGACATCGATCCTCGGGAAGGCAACAACGGTGTCGTGTGGTCGCTGCCGTACGGACTGATCTGCGGCGGGCCGTTCGAGGCGTGTGATGTCTCGTTCCCTCCGACGGTCGGCGAGTTCACGCTCTTCGTCTTGGACGGTCGTGATCATCGCTTCAGCGGTTGGGGAGGTGCGTGCAGCGGCACCGCGACGACGTCGACCTGCTCGGTCTCGTTTGCCACCGGATCGAAAGAACGTCGAGTCACGGTGTCGTATGAGGAGCGGGAGTGGGTGCCAGTCGCGACGTTCGACGACCCGATCCTTGGGATGAGTCGAGACGGTCGGACGGTTCTGACCGGGGCGGGGAGTACGACACGAGTTCTGCGCGAAAATTCTCTGACCGGTGAATGGAAGAGCCTTCCGGAACTGCCATTTTCAGCGATCGTGTCCCGACTCAGTGGAGACGGAAACACGGTCGTGACGTGTGTGGTCGGCTCCAGCTTCACACTCGATGTGGTCGTCCGCCGATGGAACGAAGCGTCGAGTACGTGGAATCGGGTCGGGGATCCAATCAAAGCGACCGATTCGTGCCCTGACGTCGTCAGTGACAACGGCTCGATGTTCGCGACAGGGAACAAGATCTACGATTGGCGAGCCGGAACGGGCTCATGGGTCGAGCGGACGAATCCGAAGGACTTTATTTTCGAGGCGGTCAACCGACAGGGAACCGTTGCCGTCTTCGCGACTCTTTCAAGCAACCGGAAGTTGTCTTACGCCACGTATCGGTGGAATGCAGACACCTCGACGTGGACGACGCTTGAGGCGATCGAGGGCTCGTTTTCTATCGACCGTATCAGCGACGACGGACGCTTCTTGTTCGACTTCAACTCACTAGGCGACCAGGTTTACGACACCTCGTTGAAGAGTTCGACGTTCCCCTTTGCTTACAGACTTCTCGTCGGAGGGTCAGTGCGGGGCGACGCCATTCCCATTCTCGAGGTCTATGTGGAGGATCGCGGCCCTAGGCGACTACCTAATTTGACCTATGGAGTATCCGTGCATCGCTGGGACCCGACCACGTCACGCTGGGTTCAGTCCGGTCGTGTGATGGGAGTCGGTTACCCCGAAGGAGCCTCCCTTACTTTCGGCGTGCCGTGGGCCTCGCTCTCGGACGAATCGCCGGGCAGAATCTCGATTTTGAACGTTATTTACGAGTGGAGTTTTCCGAGGCGCTGAGCGATCAGGTTCTCGATCTCCGGATCGGTCGTGGTTCCGTCGGCGCTGATTCGTTCGGCGCCCTTGGCGATCTGAACGACGGGCTCGCTCACGACGGTGTTGCCGAGCAACGCGAGGATTCCCGACAACTGCTCGATCATGTGCGAGCCACCGGTCCCGCCGGCGCTGCTCACGATGCTGATGGTCTTGCCGCGTAGCGCGTGCTGACCGAGCGGCCGCGTGACCCAGTCGATCGCGTTCTTCAGCACACCGGTAGGCCCGAAGTTGTACTCGGGCGCGGCCACGAACAGGGCGTCACAAGCCGACACCGCGTCGCGCCACTCTCCAACAATCGTCGGCGGATCGGCTTCGAGGTCCTCGTTGTAGAAGGGCAAGTCGCCGATTCGGGTCCAGTGGGTGATGTCCAGGTCGGCCGGAGCGAGACGCATCGCCATGCGCACCAGTCCGGTGTTCGACGAGTTGCGGCGCAGGCTGCCGGAGATGGCGAGAACGGAACGAGGCATAGCCGTCGAGTCTGCTGGTCGGTGCGTGACGTCGGCGAATCGGTCGTGCCCCCGAACCAGGCGGTGAGGCGGGCAAGATAGAGGTGTGCAAGCCCCCGTGCGCGTCGCCTACACCCTCGAGCAGTGTTGGCACCGCGTTCCGGGTGGAACCGCCACCTCGGCCTTACGCACCGCGGTGGCCCTTGACGACATCCCGGGCATCGAGTTGATCGGCGTCGCCGGTCGGCACCGACGTCCACCCAAGCCGGCCTACGTGCCATCCATTCCCGTGACTCAACTCGGATACCGCGCGCCGTGGTTGTACGAGCTCTGGTTGCGACTGGGTTGGCCGCTGGTCGAACGGGCCACCGGCCCCGTAGACGTCGTGCACTGCACCGGCCTCATTCCGCCGCCGAGCAAAGCGCCGATGATCGCCACCTTGCACGACGTGGCGTGGCGTCACCGGCCCGATCAGTTCACGCGTCACGGCGTGAGGGTGTTCGAGCGCAGCCTGGCCGAGATCCGTCGTCGCGCCGACCTGGTGCTGTGTCCGTCGATGGCCACCATGCTCGATGCCGAACGTGCGGGCATCGGTGTCGAGCGCCTGCGCCTCGTTCCGTGGGGAGTCGAGCGAATCGCGGTCACCGAAGATGACAAGCGTGCTGTCCGCGCGAAGTACTCGCTGCCGTCGGAGTTCTTGTTGTTCGTCGGCACCGTCGAACCGCGTAAGAACCTGAAGCGACTGGTGGAGGCGATCAGCTCTATGCGTTCGCCGCTCCCGTTGGTGGTGGCTGGCGCGATGGGCTGGGGCGAATCAGGAATCGAGAATGCCGACAACGTTCACTTCATCGGCTTCGTGGCCGACGGCGATCTGCCGGCGCTGTATTCGTCAGCCCGCGTGTTTTGCTACCCGAGCGAACGCGAAGGTTTCGGCATGCCCGTCCTCGAGGCCATGTCGCAGGGAACCCCGGTCGTCACCAGCCAGGGAACCTCCACCGAAGAAGTCGCCGGTGGTGCGGCGGTGCTCGTCGACCCGTTCAGCGTCGACGACATCCGACGCGGCATCGACGAAGCGCTGGCGCGACGCAATGAACTCATCATCTGGGGCCACCGCCAAGCGGCCCGTCGCCAATGGTCGGAAACCGCGCGTCTCACCGCGGCGGCCTACCGCGAGGTGCTCACGTGACCATCGCGGTCAACTTGCTGTGGTGCGTTCCTGGCGACGTGGGCGGGAGTGAGGAGTACTTGTGTCGACAGTTGGTCGGCCTGGCAACGCACGAGGTCCGCACCACGGTCTTCGCGCCGAAGGGTTTCGCGGCCGCACACCCCGAAGTGGCGACTGTTCACGACGTGGTGGAAGCCGCGCACGACTGCCGCTCGCGACCGCGTCGCATGCTCACCGAGTCGACCTGGCTTCGCCGTAAGACGCGCGGAGCGGCCTTGGTGCACCATGGAGGCGGAACGCTGCCCGGTCGCTACCGACGTCCGACGGTGTTGACCATTCACGATCTGCAGTACCGGCAGTACCCCGAATACTTCGCGCCGAAGAGGCTCGCCTATCTGCGAACCGTCATGCCACGTTCGGCTCGCGCCGCTGATCTCATCACGGTGCCGAGCGACTTCGTCAAGCGAACCGTGGTCGATGCGTACGGTGTCGATCCCGAACGCATCGCCATCGTTCCGCACGGTGTGGACGATTCGCTGTCGCGTGACTTCACACCAGAAGGCGAATTGCGCACGAAGTTCGACCTCGGTGTCGCGCCGATCCTCGTGTATCCGGCGGCCACGTTCCCGCACAAGGGCCATCGTTTCCTCATCGACGTGGCCGATCGCCACTGGTCGCACCTCGGTTATCGACTCGTCCTCATGGGTGGAGTCGGCAACGCCGAGGAGGCCGTGCGCAAGCAACTTGCCGATTCGCGCGTGGCGCGGGCCGTCACCCATGTGGGTCGAGTGTCCGAACGCGATCGCAACGGCCTCATTCGAATGGCGCACTCCTTGGTGTTCCCGAGCGAATACGAGGGTTTCGGGGCTCCGGTGATCGAAGCGATGCAGATCGGCATTCCGGTGGTCACGAGTAATCGGGCCTGCTTGCCCGAAGTGGTCGGCGAAGCAGGAGTTGTTCTCTCGCTTCAGGAAGATCTGTGGGCCAGCGTCCCCGACGTGGTGCGTCTGCGCCGCACCGAGCTCGTTCAGCGCGGCATCGAGCGTGTCGCGCGATTCAGCACGAGCGCTTCGGGTGCCGCTCTGGCCGAGGCCTACGAACGACTCGGGGTTCGATGAGTCCGTCCAACCCGCAGCCGCTGCGCATCGTCGTGGTGTGCCCGCATTTCGAACCCGACACCGCACCCACCGGCGTGGTGATGACGCGCATCGTTTACGAATTGGCCGCGCTTGGACATCACGTGCACGTGGTGTCGACGTTGCCGTGGTACGCCAAACACCGGGTGGAGGAGTCGTGGGCGACCACCACCTGGCGCACTCGCACACAAGTGTGCGAGTGGGGGAGCATCACGCGACTCGATCCGTTCGCTGGCTCCGACAAGCGCAACCTGGTGCGTCGCGCGCTCGGTTTCATCGGCTTCTCCGTCACGGCGGCGGTGGCCGGATGTCGCGTCGCTCGTCGGCAGAAGATCGACGCGGTGTTCGCCATGTCGCCACCGCTCACGTTGGGTGTGACGGGTTGGGTGATCGCCAAGGTGCGCCGCGCCCGCTTGGTGGTCAACATCCAAGACGTGTTCCCCGACGCCGCCGTCGAGACCGGAGCCATTCGCAATCGCGGGGTCATCGCCGCCGCCCGTGTGCTCGAGAAGTGGGTGTATCGGCGGGCCGCAGCAGTGACGGTTTTGTCGGACGATCTGGCCGAGAATCTGCGGGCCAAAGTTCCGACGGCTCGACGCGACACGATCGTGGTCATTCCGAATTTCGTCGACACCGACGCGATCGTTCCGCTCGATCGCCTCACCAACTACCGCCACGAGCTCGGCATCGACGATCGGCCGGTGGTGATGTACGCGGGCAACGTGGGCTTCTCGCAGTCACTCCCGTTGCTGCTCGCGGCGGCTCGACATCGTCCCGACCTGTGGTTCGTCATCAATGGTGAGGGCTCGGCTCGATACTCGCTCGAAGAATCGGCCCGTGATCTCGCCAATGTGCGCTTCGCCGACTATCAGCCGGCCAACCGATTGCCCGAGGTGCTCGCCACCGCCGATCTGCACGTGATTCCACTCAAGCGTGGGCTCGGTCGGGTCAGCGTGCCGTCGAAGACGTACTCGATCATGGCGGCGGGTCGTCCGGCGTTGGCTGCGATCGATCCCGACACCGAGGTTCCGCGACTCCTGGCCCGATCGGGCGGTGGAGTCAGCGTCGACCCTGATGACGAGGACGCCTTCTGCGCCGCCCTCAGCGACATGGTCGACCATCCCGAGCGTCTCGTCGACATGGGTCACAAAGCGCGGGCGCACGTGCTGGGCAACGTCTCACCGCGTGCGGTGGGTGAGGCCTATTCCGCGGTGCTTGCCCACCGCTCCCGTGACCGGCGGGCCTGACCCGATGACCCTCTGAACGAGGGTTCGCCCAGGTAGCCTCGCTTCCTCGTGGGTCCGAACGCCAAGTCATCCGGTCGCAATTCGGCGTCGCGCGTCGCGCGTCTCGCCGCCAAGGGCAAGGGAAAGAAGGTCCGCTTCAAGGGCGGCACTCTTTTCCCCGCTGTCGTGGTCGGCC
>VERK01000105.1 GCA_018882725.1 Actinomycetota bacterium
GCCTTCGAGGGTGGCGACGACATCGCGTACGTCACCGGCGACCACCCGCGTGTTCGCCGCCGCCAGCAATGCTTCCGAGTTACGGCCCAGATCTCCGCTCGACGACATGACGACGAGTCGTTGATGCGACGGGAGTGGCGAGTAGTTGTCGGATCGCACGGTTTCGGCGCCCACGAACACGGTGTCGGCCGATCGGTGAAGGAACAGGAACACGTCACGATCAGCCGGCCCGCCGAGCAGTGCCGAGGACCCTTCCAACGCGATGGCACCATCGGCCGTGGCGATCATCGACATCACGACCCAGGGACGGTCGGTGTAGGTGCGACGGTGCGATCCGTCGTACGCCTCGGGGATCGTCACCTCGCGTGGCGACGGGAAGAGCATGCGCATGGAAGCCCGTGGACCTACGGAACCAATGCGATCTTGCCGGCCACTTTTCGATCTTCGAGATCGTGCAGTGCGCGGGCGGCGGCGTCGAGTGCGTAGGTGACAGGTTCGACCGGCTGGAGACGACCCTGTGCGATCAGTTCGAGGACCTGCGTGAGCATGCGGTCGTTGAGGGCGGGGTTCTTTCCGGCCCAACCACCCCAGTCGACCCCGGTGACCCGGCGGTTGCGTAGAAGCACCTGATTGGCCGGAAGTCTCGGAATTCCGCCGACGAATCCGATCACGAGGTACTGGCCATCATCGGTGAGCGCGCGCAGAGACGTCTCGCCGAGCTCACCACCCACGGGGTCGTAGATGTAGTCGACTCCGCCGCCGGAAATCTCCTTGGCCTTCTCCTTGATCTCGTCGGGTGTCAGCCGCGAATCGATCACAGCGTCGGCGCCGCGCTCGGTGGCCAACCTTCGCTTTTCATCGGTCGACGCGACAGCGATCACGCGTAAGCCGAGGGCATGACCCACGTCGACAGCACCGAGACCGACGCCGCTTCCGGCTCCGATCACCAGGAGCCACTTGCCAGCCTCCACGCGCGCGCGTTCGACGAGGGCGAACCACGCGGTGAGATAACTCTGCATGAAAGTGGCGGCCTGGCCATCGGACAGGTTGTCGGGAAGAACCATCACACGCTTGGCGGCCACCACGGCTTCGCTCGCGAATCCACCCAATCCGACGTTGGCGAACACGCGCGTGCCGAGGGCGATTCCCTCGACATCGGGCGCCACCTCGGTGACGCGACCCACTACTTCCATTCCCGGTACGAACGGCGTGGGCGGCTTGATCTGATACTTGCCCTGCACGAACAGTGCGTCGACGAAGTTCACTCCGCACGCGTTCACGGCGATGCGGACGCACGACGGGAACAGATCAGGTGACGGGCGATCCTCCACCACGAGATCGTCGATGGGTCCGAACTGACGGCAGACGATGGCGCGCATGCGGCAACGGTAGGTGATTGGGCGTCAGAACCGGCATTTTTGCCGGGGTTTCGCACCCATGAGGGAAAGGTCAGTGGGGGGCGCCGAATTGGCGATCGCCGGCGTCGCCCAAGCCCGGCACGATGAACGCGTTCTCGTTCAATCGCTCGTCGACCGACGCCGTGTAGATCACGAGATTCGATCCCTGCTTGCGCAGGAATTCGATTCCTTCCGGCGCCGCCAACACGCACACCACGATGATCGGACCGGTGGCATGGCGTTCGAGCAACAACTCGACCGCATGTGCGAGCGAACCGCCGGTCGCCAACATCGGATCGAGCACGATGCACGTGCGACCCGCCAGCGACTCGGGCAACTTGTTCACGTACGGCTTGGGCTGGAACGTGTGCTCGTCGCGACTGATGCCCACGAATCCCACGTCGGCGTTGGGCATGAGTTCTTGTGCCGCGTGCACGAATCCGAGGCCGGCCCGCAACACCGGCACCACCACTGGTTGGCTCGCCAACGCGCGGCCGTCGGTCTCGACCAGCGGCGTCTTCACGCGAACTGCCTTGGTGGCCAGATCGCGCGTGGCTTCGGCCAGCAGCAGAATGCCCACCCGCTCGAGTTCTTGACGGAACAACGCGTTGGGTGTGCTCGCGTCGCGGATCCGCGTGAGCGAATCGGCGATGAGTGGGTGGTCGACGACGTGGACTTCAACGGGCATGCGCCCATTGTTCCAGATCAGCGGGTGGCGGCTCCCAATGTCTGCTCGGCTCGCGCCAGGGCGTACCGGGGCTTGATGAGGCCGCTGATGATCCGGAGCCGCTCGGGGAACGGGGCGAAGGCGCTCTTCATGGCGTTGACCGTGAGCCATTCGAAATCGTCGACTCCCCAGCCGAAGGCCTCCGACAACTGCGCGAACTCCTTCGACATGCTCGTGTTGCTCATGAGTCGGTTGTCGGTGTTGACCGTGACGCGGAAGCGCAGGCGGCGGAGCATCCCGATCGGATGTTCGGCAATCGACCCGCAGACACCGGTGTTCACGTTGCTGGTGGGGCAGAGCTCGAGCGGGATGCGGCGGTCGCGCACGACCGCCGCGAGCCGGCCGAGTTGCTCGTTACCCGGCTCCCCGGTGATGTCGTCGACGATGCGCACACCGTGACCGAGCCGCTCGGCCCCGCACAACTGCACCGCTTCCCAGATGCTCGGTAGGCCGAAGGCTTCACCCGCGTGAATCGTGGTGTGGAAGTTCTCGCGCTGCACGTGGTTGAACGCCTCGAGATGGCGCGTGGGCGGATAACCGGCTTCGGCGCCGGCGATGTCGAAGCCGACCACTCCTTCGTCGCGCCACCGCACCGCCAGCTCGGCGATCTCGAGACTGCGCGCCGCCGTGCGCATGGCCGAGCAGATGGCGTAGATCGTGAGATCGGTTCCGGCCGAGCCACGGCGAAAGCCGTCGAGGATGGCCTTCATCACTTCGTCGAGAGTGAGACCCTTCTCGGTGCACAGTTCGGGAGCCATACGTACTTCGGCGTACACCACGCCGTCGTTGGCCAGATCGCGGGCGCACTCGAACGAGACGCGCTCGATCGCATCGCGGTCTTGCATCACGCCGACGGTGTGCGCGAACGTCTCGAGGTACAGCACGAGGTCGTTGCGCTTGGCTCCGCGATGGAACCACTTCGACAGATCGTCGACATCGCTGGTGGGCAGACCCTTGTAGCCGTACTCGGCGGCCAGTTCGATCACCGTCTGCGGGCGGACTCCGCCGTCGAGGTGATCGTGCAGGAGAACCTTGGGGTACTGGATGAAATCGGCGACGTCGTTGCTCATGCGGGGGCTTTCGTTCGAGCGCGGCCATCGAGGCGACGCAGGGGGAGATCGGGGGTTCGCTGCAGCCAGTTCCAGGTCGGATACTCGGCCGCTTCGGCGATGCAGTGAAGCGAATACGCGTGGCGGCTCGTTCCGCTGCGGTTGACGTCGCTCCAGTGCGGCAGGAGGCCGTGCAGAATCACGAGCGTGCCCGCACTCACTTCGAGGGGCACGAGTCCATCGCTCGGAGCGGGCAGCGGCTGCGGATCGTGTTCGATGAACTCGGCACCATCGTCGTTGCGCGCTCCGAGTCGGCGATACGTCTTGCGCAGAGTGGTGCGATGCCCGCCGGGCTGAGCCCAGAGACAGCCGTTCTCGAGGGTGGCGTCTTCGAGCGCGAACCAGAATCCGGTCACTGTGATGGGGTCGGTGTACAGGAACGTGGCGTCCTGGTGGCAGCCGACTTCACCACCGATGAACGGCTGCTTGCAGATGTACATGCTCTGCAGTGCGAGGGCGTCGGGCATTCCGATGTCGGCCGCCACGTCGGCGAGGACGGGTGAGTACGAGAACTCTTCGAAGACATCGTCGAGATCGTGCAGTGCATGGCCGATCTTGTTGACGCTCAGTTCCTTCGGCTGCCCGAGTCGACCGTCGGGGCCGAACGCTTCCTCTTCGAAGAAGCAGTGGATGCCGGTAGCCGATGCCATGAATTGCTCGTCGGCATGGCGCTCTTGTTCGTTGGTGGTGAAGACGCTGCGATTGGCGTCAGGGTCGAACGACGTGAGGATGTGCTCGGCGCGGGCCTTCACCCGTGCGCAGACGTCACGGGTCACGAAGTCGGGGATCACCAGGAAGCCGTCACGCTCGTAACGCTCGATCTGATCGTCGGTGAGTACGCGTCCCATGTCTGAAGCGTAACGCTCGGTCGCAGATTCGGGATTTCGCCGTACCCTGGGGGTCATGAATGCCACACCGGCACGACTCGATCCGCACGATGCAGCCACTCTCGACCGCCTGACGGTCCTGGGTCGCGAGGTTCGTGAGGCCATCCCGCACGTCGAGGTCTTCCCGGCGCCGGCCGATGTGGAGATCGTGCGGTTCACCACCGACGAGCTGGCGTCGATGTGCCCGGTCACCAATCAGCCCGACCTGTCACGTGTCGTGATCGAGTATCACCCGGGTGAGTGGTGCGTGGAGTCGAAGAGCCTCAAGTTGTACTTGTGGGGCTTTCGCGATCGCGCGGTGTTCGCCGAGGCGCTCACGGCCGAGATCGCGCGCGAGATCATGGACACGGCCCGACCGTTGTCGGTGACCGTGACGCTCACGCAGAAGCCACGCGGTGGCATCGAAGTCGAGGCCGTCGCTCGCCTCGGCTCACGCTGACACGTTCTGAGCGTCAGCGCTGAGCGTCAGTGGGATTCGCCAGGTCGGTAGGGAAGTCCGGCGTGCGCGGGCGGCCGCAACTGCTGCCGGGCTCCCGCCAACACGATCACGGTCACGATGTACGGCGTGGCGGCCACGAATTCCGACGGAACCTTGTCGACCACGTTGTACGCGATCACCAGACACACCGCGGCGGCCAGACAACTCGTGACGATCACCGATCGCTTGCGTAGCACCATCACGCCCGCCACGATCACCAATGCCACCGCGGCCACCAACAACAACGCCGGAACGTTGCGTTCGTCGCGGAACTTGAGTGCGGTCGGGAATCCGAACAGGAGCGACCCGCGGAACACACCCCACGGTTGCCAGTTGCCGAAGATCGTCGTGGCCAGACCGATGAAGCCCTGGCCGCCGGTCTGCCCCTGGCGATACGTGCTGGTGAACACACACGACAAGTACGCGCCACCGAACGCCGCGAGCGCGCCACTGATCGCCATCGCCTGATACCGCAGACGATTGATCGCCACGCCGAGTGATTCACCGGCCTGCGGTGACTCACCGCTCGAACGTAGACGCAGACCCCACCGGGTGCGCCACAACACGTACACCGACAGCGGGATGATGGCGATGGCCAGGATCGTGGGCAGGTACACGTCACTCACGAGTCCGCGAATGAAGCCGGCCATGTCGGGAACCAACGGGACGTCGTGCTTGTCCTCGAACCACCTCAAGATGTCGGGGCTCTTCCAGTTGCCGATTCGTCCACCGGCCAGGAACGGCATGTCGAACTCGCCGTATCCGCCCTTGCCGGGAGGTGACTGGCTCTCGCCGCCACCTTTCTGGCCCTTGAAGAAGATGATCGAGAGATACTCGGTGGAGCCGGCGGCCAGCGTGTTGATGGCGATACCCGACACGACGTGATCGACGTTGAAGCGAACGGTCGCCAACGCGTGCAGCAGGCCCACGAGCATGCCGCCGACGAGAGCCAGCGCGATACCACCCCACGACCCCCACTTCCAGGCGCCGTAGCCACCGCACCACGAGCCGATGATCATCATGCCCTCGATGCCGATGTTCACGATGCCGGCACGCTCGGCCCAGAGACCGGCGAGACCGGCCAGCAGAATCGGCGTGGCCACTCGCAACGTCGACGAGACGGTGCCCGAGCTCGTGATGTCGTCGGCGTCGGCGATGATGCGCACGATCGAGAAGATCAAGAGTCCGCCGAGCCACAAGATGGACGCTCGGCGCAAGGGCGACAGGTTCTTCCACGCCAACGAGCGCGGAGCGGTGGTGGGCTGCATGGTGGCGGTCACGACTTGGCCTCCGCCTCGATCTCGGCCGCGGCCTTGCGTTGAATTCGTCGGTTGTCCCAACGTTTGACGGCCTCGTTGATGATCACGACGGCGAGCACGATGATGCCCGACATGATCGTGGTGATCTCCTTCGGAATGTCTTCGAGCTGCAACTTGCCCGAGGCCTCGCCGAGGAAGCCGAACAGCAGGGCCGAGAAGAAGATGCCGAGGGGATGGTTGCGTCCGAGCAGTGCCACCGCGATGCCGTTGAAGCCTTGTTGCTCGGCCAGGTTGTTCTGATACGCGTGAACGTCACCGAGAAGTGCACGCATGCCCACCAGTCCGGCAATGGCGCCCGACAGCAACATGGAGATGAGGATCATCTTCTTCGGATTCACGCCGGTGGCCCGCGCCGCACCGGAGTTGCCACCTGATGCGCGCAGCCGGAAGCCGAACTTGGTCTTCCAGACGACGACCCAGAACAGAATCAGGACGAGGATCGCGACGATGAACATGCCGTTCAGGCGGCGGTCGACGAGGTCGGGGAACCAAGCCGACTGGGGCAACTCCTTCGTCTTCACGAGAAGGCTCTCGGTCTCGCTCTCCACACGGAAGAAGTCGTCGAATGCCCACGCAACCAGTGAGAGCGCGATGAAGTTGAGCATGATCGTGGAGATCACCTCGTTGACGTTGCGCTTCACTTTCAGCCAACCGGCGATTCCGGCCCACAGCGCACCAGCGGTCATCGCCACGACGAGGCAGAACAGAACGTGCAGAACCGGCGGCAGGTCGACGGCGGCGCCGACCACTGCGGTGGTGAGCAGGGCCACGCGCATCTGACCTTCGACGCCAATGTTGAACAGATTCATCTTGAATCCGATCGCGACCGCGGCTGCCGAGATCATGAGCGGTGTGGCGCGATTGGCCATACCTTGGAGAACACGTGACTCGCCAGCCGCACCGAACAACGTGCTATAGGCCTTGATCGGATCCTTGCCGGTGATCAAGAGAATGATCGCCGAGATGGCGAGGGCCACGAACACGGCCAGCACCGAACTGGCCGCCGTCACCATCGCGCGTTGGAGACGCTGATTCTTCATCGGGCCGCCTCGCGATCCTGGATTTCGCCGGTCATGTAGGTGCCGAGCAACTCAGGAGTTGCCCGACGCGGGTCGAGTTCGGCCGTCACACGTCCGTCGAACATCACCACGATGCGATCGGACAAGCCGATGAGTTCTTCGAGGTCGGCTGAGATCAACAACACGCCCAAACCGTGGTCGCGCGCGTGCCGCAACTCTTCCCAGATGGCGGCCTGGGCACCGACGTCGACCCCACGGGTGGGGTGAGCCGCCAACAGAATCTTCGGATTGGTGGCCATCTCACGGCCGACCACGAGTTTTTGCTGGTTGCCGCCCGACAGTGCGAAGGCCGGAACCTGCTCGGATGGAGTGCGCACACCGAATCGACGAATGATCTCGCGAGCGTCGGCCTCGGCCTTGCGCCGACCGATGAACGGTCCACTCGTGAGCGCGGGCTCGTCCTCGCGTCCGAGCATCGTGTTCTCCCAGAGCGGAGCGTCGAGAAGCAATCCCTCGCGGTGACGGTCGAACGGGATGTACGACAGACCGGATGTGATGCGTTCGCGCGTTTCGACACCGGTGAGATCGCGACCGGCGATCTCGACGCGCCCGCTCACGAGCGGCATGAGACCGAGAATCGCTTCGCACAACTCGAACTGGCCGTTGCCCTCCAC
>VERK01000311.1 GCA_018882725.1 Actinomycetota bacterium
GCCAAGAGCCGCGAGGCCCGTAGCGAGTCGGCTGAAACCACCGAGTCGACCGCGGTCGAGTCCGGTGAGGCCACGGCAGCACCCGAGACGACCAACACCCCCGATTCGGCCGAGGAGAACAGCTGATGGGCCAGAAGATCAATCCGTACGGCTTCCGCCTCGGTGTGACCACCGACTGGAAGAGCCGCTGGTTCAGCGAGCGCCAGTACAAGGAATACCTCACCGAAGACTGGAAGATCCGCGACTACATCATGCTGAGCCTCGGCGACGCCGCGATCAGCCGCATCGAAGTCGAGCGCAAGCGTGGCGAGACTCTCAAGGTCGACATCCACACCGCGCGTCCCGGCATCGTGATCGGTCGTAAGGGCGCCAAAGCCGACGAGATCCGCGCGGGTCTCACCAAGCTCACCGGCAACAACAAGGTGCAGCTCAACATCGTCGAGATCAAGTCCCCCGAACTCGACGCCGCTCTCATCGCGCAGGGTGTGGCCGACCAGCTCGTGGGTCGTATCGCTTTCCGTCGCGCCATGAAGCGTGCGGTCCAGAACGCGCAGAAGGCCGGCGCACTCGGCATCCGCGTGCAGTGCTCGGGTCGTCTCGGTGGAGCCGAAATGAGTCGCACCGAGTGGTACCGCGAAGGTCGCGTGCCGTTGCACACGCTGCGCGCCGACATCGACTACGGCTTCCGTGAGGCTCGCACCTCGAGCGGCCGCGTTGGTGTGAAGGTCTGGATCTACCGCGGCGACATCCTCCCGTACAAGCCGCAGAACGACGACAAGATCATCCGCGAAGCGGCCATGGCTGTCGGCGAGACCTCGGGTCCGGCGGGCGCCAAGCGCGTCGTGTCGTCGAGTGGTCGTCGCAAGGCCGAAGAGACCGCAGAAGCCGCACCGCTCATCAAGGAAGCCGATCCCGAACTCGAGAAGTTGCTCGACGAAGAAGAAGAGATCGTGCGCCGTACCCACGAGGGGTCCGAGACTCCTCACTTCCGTGGACAGGACTGATTGATCATGTTGATGCCTCGTCGAGTCGCGCACCGCAAGCACCACCGCGGTCGCATGAAGGGAATGTCGAAGGGCGGAAGCGCATTGGCTTTCGGTCAGTACGGCATTCAGGCCCTCGAACCCTGCTGGCTCACCGCCCGTCAGATCGAAGCCGCCCGTATCGCCATGACCCGTCACATCAAGCGTGGTGGCAAGGTCTGGATCAACGTGTTCCCCGACAAGCCGGTCACGAAGAAGCCGGCCGAAACCCGCATGGGTTCGGGCAAGGGCAACCCCGAGTTCTGGGTGGCCGTCGTCAAGCCCGGTCGCGTGTTGTTCGAGTTGTCGTTCCCCGATCCGAAGCAGGCGCACGAGGCCCTCGAGAAGGCCGTGCAGAAGCTCCCGATCAAGGCGCGCATCATCACCCGTGAGGAGGCGATCTGATCATGGCCAATCGCATCACCAAGGAGCGCGCCGAATTGCGCGAACTCGATCTCGCTTCGTTGGCGGGTCAGCTCAAGGCCGCCAAGCAGGAGGCGCTCAACTTGCGCTTCCGCGCCGCCACCGGACAGATCGACAACCACGCCGAGTTGCGTGCGGTTCGTCGTCGCATCGCCCGCATCAACACCCTCATCCGTCAGCGCGAAATCGCTGCCGCCGAGGCCGGAGAGTGAACATGACCGAGAACACCGAACGCAACGTGCGCAAGGTCCGCGACGGAGTCGTGGTCTCCTCGAAGATGGACCGCAGCATCGTGGTCGCCGTCGTCGAGCG
>VERK01000312.1 GCA_018882725.1 Actinomycetota bacterium
GCGTCAGTCAACGCAACGTCCGAGAGCCTGATCGCCCCCGACTTCGAACCATCGAGTGCGAGCAGTCCATTGATCGGAAGAACTTCGACACCGTGACTCCGCAATTCGAAGCTCACCAGCGATCGCCTGCCCGTCGCCACCGACTGCACTCCGGTCACCACGATCGTGTCGGAGTGAAGGTTCGATGCCCACGACAGGAATCCACTCGCGCGCCGCGTATCGCCCGAACCCGTGGTTGTCACAGGCACCTCGGCCACCCCCGTGGCGGCCCGGAAAGTTCCGGCTAGTGCGGTTGAACCAACCCGTTCGGCGCGACGAACGACATCGGCACGATCGGACCGGCCACCGTGCGTGACCAAGTATTCGACCGTCATGCGATGAGACCACGCGGTGAACGCGGTCGTCATGCACACCGAAGCCAGTTCGGCCAATACGCGAATCTGATCGCTGTACGTGCCCTGGCTTCCCGGGAGTCCGAGATCAAGTAATCCACGCGAGGCGAGATCACGAATGGTCGTTCGTGAATCGTGCCCCGGGTCGACGTCGGTCTCGGCCGAGTTCGAGGCGACGTCGTCGAGAACCGATCCCAATCGGCTCACGACGTCGACCGGCTGCGAGGACAGGTCAGGCATCGCTACGAACGTCAGCGAGGTGGTGCAGTCGATCGATCGGCGCGCTCACCACGTCACGAGCGCGGCGGACGGCGTCCTCGTCGGGCGCGTCGTAGAAGCACAAGCACTTGACCATGTCCTCACGCACGTAGGTGCGCTGGAACGTGGTCTCGGGAACCTGCGCGTACAACGGTGACTTCTCCTTCTTGCGCGCGAGGTACGCATCCATGGTGAGACCGGACGGCAAGTCCCACTCGACCAGATAACCCGACGCCGGACGGTCGGCCTTGATGGCGGCGAGGTCGGCGCCGACCAGGCGAACCGACGCGACGTCGTCCACGTTCAGGCCGGCCGCACCGAGCGCGGTCCGTAGATCGGCCGGGGCGACACCCTCGACGATGGCGAAGACCCGGTCCTTCGAGCCGGTCACCTGAGCCTCGATGAATTCGCCCCCGCTGGCCCGGGCGACGGATTCGACCGAGCGCAAAACCTCGGCGACGTCACGGTCGGGCAGGATTTCGGCGAGAACGAGTGACATGGCTACCTCCGGGGTTCGGGAACAATTCCTGACCCTAAAGGTCATGATTTCTAATTCCTACCCTTTCAGTCAACTTTTATCGGGAGATCCTGTCTGAGCAGGGGAAACTCGGTGACCCCGGGTGTGCCTACTCTGTCGGCATGCACGTGCCCCTGACGATCAACGACCACATTCGCCGCGCCGAGCTCCTCTACCCCGATCGCGTGGCCGTGGTGGACGAACCCGACCAACCCGCCGAATCGTGGGGATCGCTCACCTATCGCCAGGTGGGTGAGCGGGCCCGCGCTCAAGCGGCCGGGCTCGATGCTCTCGGCATCGGCGTGGGCGAACGAGTGGCGATGGTGAGCCACAACTCGGCCCGACTGCTCACGAGTTTCTTCGGAGTGTCGGGTTCGGGACGCATTCTCGTTCCGGTGAACTTCCGTCTCGTCGCCGAAGAAGTGAAGTACATCGTCGAACACTCGGGCGCACGTGTGCTGCTCGTCGATCCGGAGTTGGAAGACGCGATGGCGTCGGTCGAGTGCGAGCACAAGTTCGTGATCGGTCGCACCGCCGACGAGGCGTTGATGCGCTTCGGCGTCGAGCCGAAGCCGTGGACTCCCGACGAA
>VERK01000313.1 GCA_018882725.1 Actinomycetota bacterium
GTCCCGTCGTAACCGATTCGCTGGGTCGGAGTGACCTTCAAGATGATTCGACGCGGCGAATCGAGGAACTCCTCGAACGCCTGGGCCCGGGCACCCTTGCCGCCCATGATCGCTTCGGCCAATTCGGGGTAGAACCAGTCCTTGGTGGCTTGGTCGTCGAGGACCTCGCAGGTTCCCTTCCAAGTGACCGTCATGTTCCGCGGCATCGACGTGCCGGTGGATGTGACCACGATGCACACCCGCGGGTCGCGGCGAACCGCCGAGATGCGGGCGCGCTGCGACGAAGCCGTGAGCCAGAAGCAGCCCTTGCGCCACACGTACGACATGATCACGCCGACGGGCCAACCCTCTTTGTTCGACCAGATGAACGTGCACTCGTTGTGGGTCAGGAGCAATTGCTCTTCGACGTCGTCGTCGAGTCCGTAGACCGTGACGTCTTCGTAGTTCTCGGGATGCTCGGCCATGGTCTTTCCTCGGTTCTTTTCTGGTCTGCTGGTGTCAGTTCTTCTCGCGGGGCATGAACTGCCCCGTGTTGGCGGTGATTCCGCCGTCCACCGGCACCACCGCACCGGTGACGAAACTCGCCTCGGCCGACGCGAGGAATCCGATCACGGCCGCCACTTCTTCCGGGCGGCCCCAGCGCTGCAGAGGCACCGCCCGCCGCAGACCTTCGTACACCGGCTTCAGGTTGGCCAGGCCGGCGGTCATTCCGGTTTCGGTAGGCCCGGGACACACCACGTTCACGGTGATGGCATCGGCGGCCAGATCGAGTGCGGCTCCGCGTGCCAGGTTGATGGCCGCAGCCTTGGCCGAGTTGTACGGCCACATGTTCGGGTCGGCACCGATTCCCGACGTGGACGCGGTGACGACGATGCGTCCACCGCCACGACGACGCAACGCCGGAGTAGCGGCGCGAATTCCGAGGAGCACCGCACGTACGTTCACTTCCCACGTTCGGTCGAACACTTCGATCGGCAATTCGACGATGTCACCGCTGGCCGGAACACCTGCGTTCAGGACGATGGCGTCGAGCCCACCGAACTCGCGCTCGGCGACGGCCACCGCTTCGCGATTCACGTCGTCGTCGGTCACGTCACCGACCAGGGTGCGCACCTGGTCGCTGGCCAGTGCGTCGACGTCGTTCGAACGATCGAGCGCCACCACCGCATCGCCTCGCGCAACGAGCAGTTCGACGGTCGCGCGGCCGATACCGGACGCCGACCCGGTCACGACGATCACACGGCTCATGTGACGACCCTAGTCACGCCGCACGGTCCAGCGAATGGGCAGAGTCGTGAGGCCGCGCAGGATGAACGGCTCGTTGACCTGCACCGGTCCAGTGATCTCGATGGTCGCGAAGGTGTCGAGCATGCGTCGTAATGCGAACTGCGCCTCGTGGCGAGCCAACGCGTTGCCGATGCAGTGATGCACGCCCCAGCCGAACGCCAGATGCGATCGTCGACTCTCGGCGAATCGGTCGAGACGAATCGTGTCGGGGTCGTCCCACACGCGCGGATCGCGATTGGCGGCCGCGAACAGCAACTGCACCTTCGTGCCCGGGCTCAGTTGATGGTCGCCGAGTGGGCAGCTTTCGGCGTTCGAGCGGAAGAGTCCTTGCACCGGCGAGTCGAAGCGCAAGAACTCCTCCACCGCTTGGGGCACGAGGTCGGGCTCGGCCCGCAATCGAGCCGCCAACTCGGGCTGCGTCGCGAGTCGGTACAGCATGAGACTGATGAGACTCGCCGTGGTCTCGTGT
>VERK01000106.1 GCA_018882725.1 Actinomycetota bacterium
CATCCACACCGTGTACATCGCGCGGTTGGCCCGCACGTACGACATCGCCGACTTCTCGGTCACGTACCCGATCGCGCGTGGCGGTGGCGCCCTCGTGGCCGCCATCGGTGGTGTGGTGTTACTCGGCGACAACCTGTCGTTCGCATCAGGGCTCGGCATCGTGATCGTGGTGGTTGGACTGGCCCTCATCGCCGGTCACGTCGACTGGACTCACGCCCGTTCGGCCCTCTTCGTCGCCCTGATGATCGGCGCGTACACCGTGGTCGACAGTCGGGGCAGTCGCGGTTCGGGCAGTTCGGTGTATGCGTGGAGCATCTTCATTCCCACGTCACTCGGTGTGACCACGCACGGATTGGTACGAGGTCGGGGACGCGAGATGTTGGCGTCGGTCCGCACCACCTGGCGCACGTATCTCGTCACCGGTTTGGCCTCGGCCGTCACCTACTGGATGGTCTTGATCGCGGTGAAGCGTGCGCCGGTGGGTTACGTGACGGCGTTGCGCGAATCGAGCGTGGTGCTGGCCACGTTCATCGGCTGGCGGTATCTCAAGGAATCGTCCGGACGCCGTCGCATCATCGCGTCGTTCATCGTGCTGGCCGGACTGGTCACCCTCGTCGCCGGACGGTAGATCTAGAAATATCTAGAGATATCTAGAAGTAAATGATCTGTTCGGCGTTCTGCTCGGCCACGTCGAGGTCGAGTGTGTACGCGCCGGTCGACAAGTACTTCCAGCCGCCGTCGCACACGATGAACACGATGGTGCCTTCTTCGATTTCGCTGGCCACCTTGGCCGCACCGGCCAAGGCCGCGCCCGACGAGATTCCGGCGAAGATGCCGCACTCGCCCACCAAACGACGCGTCCACTCGATCGACTCGCGCGGGCGCACTACGCGCTTGCGATCGAGCACGTCGAAACCGTGCCACTTGTCGAACACCGGCGGGACGTAGCCCTCGTCGAGGTTGCGCAGACCTTCCACGCGCTCACCGAGCGGCGGTTCGACGGCGACGATCTTGACGTCGGGCTTGTTCTCCTTCAAGAACCGTCCGGTTCCCATGAGCGTTCCACTCGTACCGAGACCGGCGACGAAGTGGGTGATCTCCGGAACGTCGCGCAGAATTTCGGGGCCAGTGCCTTCGTAGTGCGCGCGCGGGTTGGCGTCGTTGGCGTACTGATACAAGAAGCAGTACTCGGGGTGTTGCGCGGCCATCTCGACGGCTCGCTTCACCGCACCGTTCGAACCTTCTTCACCCGGAGTGAGGATGACTTCGGCGCCGAAGATCTCGAGCATCTGGCGGCGTTCGATCGACACGCTGGTGGGCATGAGGATCTTGATGGGGTAACCCTTGATGCGCGCGATGGCCGCCAAGGCGATACCGGTGTTGCCCGACGATGGTTCGAGAATGGTCTGACCCGGGAGCAAGCGACCCGACTCTTCGGCCTCTTCGATCATCGCTTTGGCGATGCGGTCCTTCACTGAGCCGAACGGGTTCTGCATCTCGAGCTTGGCGAGGATGCGCACGTTCGGGTTGGGCGACAGGCGGCTCACGTCGACCACGGGCGTGTTGCCGATGAGGTCGAGCACGCTTTCGTGCCAGTTGGCGAACGCATGAGAGTGACCGTGACCCGAGAGGCCCTGGCCGGAATAGATGCTCATCGTGTTCACCTCGCTCGTGACTCGTGGGACCCGAGTCCCAGAACTCGTCGTCCGGACTCTAAAACCTACAAACCCAGTCGGGTTTATCAGGGATCCTACGGGCGTGACGGGTGAAACGCCCCGGATCACCCGGCGCTGACCGTGACTCGGACTTCGGAGATCGCGTCGCCGGGAGCCTGGCCCGGGGCGCCCGCGACGATCCGGTAACTCCTGACCTCGGGCTTCTCCCGCTTGAGAGTGACAATCAGGTAGTGCCAGGCCGGGTCGGGTGCCGCGGCCACGTCGGTGGCGCTCGGGTAGGCCTCGCTGTGGGTGTGGCTGTGCATCACACCCATGATCTCGAGTCCGGCGTCTTCGGCGGTGCGTTCGGCCCGCAGGTGATCCTTGGGGTCGAGTGTGTAGATCCGCGCCGACTTCTCGATGTTGCGACACGGGAAGAAGCGCGTGACGCGGGCGCGACCGGGTTCCCCTGCCATGAGTCCGCAGGCCTCGAGCGGATACTCGGCCAACGCGAGTGCGCACATCTGGTCGTGCACTTCCGGAGTGATCTCGAGAATCTCGGAAGTCTCTGACACGTGCGTCGCATCGCTCACATCGCCCACCCCTCGAAGGCTATGACCTCCGAAGCCAGATCTCCGAAGTCCGACCTCCGTAGCCTGACGTCACCATGCCCGGTCCCGGCACCAAGATCATCGCCAGCAACCGCAAGGCGCGTCACGACTTCTCGATCCTCGACGTGTTCGAAGCCGGCATCATGCTGCAGGGCAGCGAGGTGAAGAGCCTGCGCGAGGGCCAGGTTCAGTTGGCCGACGCGTACGCACGCATCAACGACGGCGAAGTGTGGCTGGAAGGTGTGCACATCGCGCCGTACCAGTTCGCGCACGGCGTGGGAGCCCATGATCCGAATCGGTCGCGCAAGTTGTTGTTGCACCGTGACGAGATCACCCGGTTGAACGCGCGCATGGGTCAGGAGCGTCTGGCCCTGGTGCCCTTGTCGCTCTACTTCAAGGACGGTCGTGCCAAGGTGGAACTGGCGCTGGCCAAGGGCCGCACCAAGGGCGACAAGCGTCAGGCGATCGCCAAGAAAGACGCGGCTCGCGAGATCGCCCGCGAACTCGGGCGTGACCGCAAGGCCGGCTACTAGTCGCTACGCGGCCGGGAACATCGCGTAGAGCTGTTCACGAAGTCCGGTGGCCTTGGTCCACTGCACGCCTGCGTTGCCTTCGGTCGCCGTGGTCACGACGATGATCAATTTCTTGGAGTTCGACACGAGAACCAGTTGGCCGTAGAAGCCTTCAGCTTCGAACGAGTCTTTGTAGGTCCACCAATGGCCGGCGTACTTCGGACTCGTGGGAGATGCCGTCTTCGAGAATGCGACCCAACCATCGGGCAGGAGACGCTTGCCTCCCCACACTCCGTCATTGAGGAACAGCAGTCCGAACCGAGCCAGATCGCGCGACGACATGTTGATTCCCATGAAGCCGACGATTCGGCCGGCCGAGTCGCGCTGAAACTGCGCACTCTTGATACCAAGTGGGTCGAGCAAACGCGCCTTGATGAAGGCATCGGTGGCTGCCACGCCGCCCAACGTGTCGGTAACGATTCCCATCAGTAGGGCCGAGTTGCCGGAGTTGTACTCGAAGACGGCACCGGGAGTCGACTCGAGAGGACGCGACGCCGCGTAGTCGGACGCAATCGGCGCCCGAAGCATGGCGAGTGTGGTGGAGTTCGGGTCGAAGTAATCCTCGGTCCATTGCAGGCCCGACGCCATGTGCAGTAATTGACGAATGGTGATCGCGTTCCGCGGATCGGCCGGATCGGACCAGGCCGCCACGGGCGCCTTCTGATCGAGCGTGAGTTTGCCGTCGCCGACCAACATGCCAATGAGAGCAGCGGTGATGCTCTTCGAGATCGACATCGTGTCGTGAGCCTGGTCGCGCTTGTCGAGTGGGTGATACTTCTCGTACACGATCTTGTCGCCACTCGCGTCGCTCTTGACGATGAGCACGCTGCGCACCCGCTCACGGTTGGACTTCGGGCCCATCGCGGCGTTCACGAGAGCATCGATCGTTTTCTTGCTCACGCCCTTCGGCAGCGAACCGGTCTGCCAGGCCTTGCCGTATTGGACGCCGGTGTTGGGTGCGGCGTGGACGACGACCGGGTTTGCCGGGACTCCGGACAGTGCCGCCGACACGGTCAATGCGACCACAACGAGGAGCCGACGGACTGTTCGCGATGTTGTTTGTCGGGAGGACGATGTTCGGGCTTTCACGTGTTCGTCCTCACTGATTCGGAAACAGAGCGTAGATCGCGTCGCGTACTGCCTCGGCCTTCGTCATCATCGCCTCCGACGAAGCGAGGCCGTCGAACTTGGTCGTGACGACCATGACCATCTTCTTGTTGGGCGAAATCACAATGAGCTGCCCACCCAGACCACGTGCCATGAAGCCGCCGTCCTTGTAGATCCAGAAATGGCCGCCGTACTCGGGATTCGCCGGCGACGGCGTCTTGACGAAGTCGACCCACGCTTCGGAGATGACCCGCTTGTCGCCCCACACGCCTCGATTGAGATACAGCAAGCCGAAGCGCGCCATGTCGCGCGAATTCATGTCGGCACCGATGTAGCCCAGGTATCGGCCCGAGGCATCGCGAGACGGTGTGTACGACTTGATGCCGATGGGGTCGAGCAGGCGGGCCTTGATGTAAGTATCGCCACCCGCGACCGATCCCGCCGCTGTGTAGACGAGACTCCCGAGGAGAGCCGATGTTCCCGAGCTGTACTCCCATTCGGTGTTCGGCTGTTTCTCGAGCGGCTGGGAAGCGACGTAGGAAGCGGGATCGGGTGACGCGATCAGACGATTGAGGTCGTTCGCGCAGTTGCGACACAGTTCGTCCCACTTGAGTCCGGACGACATGTTGAGCAGGTGGCGAAGCGTGACCACACGCCGAGGATCGGCGGGGTCTGACCACGCAGCGACCGGTGGCGTGGCGTCGAGACTCAGGAGTCCGTCATCGACGAGTGCGCCGATGATGCTCGATGTGAAACTCTTCGATGCCGAGAACAGACCCATGATCGATGTCTTGTTCTCGCGCGGGTGGTAGCGCTCGTAGACGATCTTGTCGCCAACCACGACGATCACGCTGGCTACGCGGTTCGGGTTGGTCTTCGAACCCATGGCCGGAGAGACGACAGCGTCGATCTTGGCCTTGGTGACGCCGCGCGGAAGTTTGCCGGTCTGCCAGTCCTTCCCGTACTGAACACCGGACTTGGGTGAAGCCTGCACGGCGCTCGGGCCGGCGGGTGGCAAGGCCGCAACCCCGGCGACCATCGCGATCGCCACAACCAACAGCGTCAACGTGCGCAACCACTGCTTCTTCACGACGATCCCCCTTCGACGCACTGCCTGCAATTGTGAGCCTAGAGGGACTTCCAGGCCACCTTGGACGGTGCCGGCTCAGCTGAACTCGGCGTCGACCATTGCGTAGAAGTCGTCCACGGTCAGTCCAAAGACCCGTTCGAACGTTTCTTGCCAGGGTTCTTCGGCCTTGCGTTCGCTCCAATACGTCTTCAATAGCGCGTCCTCTGACGACAGGCCGACCAACATCTCGGCGATGCGAGCGGCGGTCGGATAGTTGACGTACGGGAGCAGGTTTGGCGGGAACGGCTGCGTCTCCCAGTTCCTCAGAGTGCCCAAGTTCGTGGCGTAGTCCGCGACGAACACCTCGGCGCCGAACTTCCACCTCTCGAGATGATCGGTGTATCCGTAGTCCTCCAACATCTCGAGGGCGAAGTATTCGGCAGACCCTTCGTTGAGCCATGACGGCGACGGTTCGATCGTCCCCCCGTACAACAACGAGGCCTGCACGCCATGAAAGTATTCGTGGGTCCCGACCCGGAAGATAAAAGCCTCATCGGTGGCGTAGTCGAGCGTCATGGGGTAGTTCCAGAACATGACGTCACTACCCATGAAGCCGAAGTATCCGATGTCCGGTGGCGAGCCCTCGAAGGGCATCCCGGGCAGGAAGCGTGCGATGGCCTCCTTCATCGCGGCCTTGTCGTTGAAGAGCGCCAAGTTCAACGCGGATGGTCCAACACCCAAATCGCGGGCAGCTGCATTCAGCCCGCACAGGAAGGGGCGGATGAGGTCGTCGGACAGATCGGTCTCGATGTTGAGTTCGAGATTCGATGCGGGCATCGGATCACACGACTTGACGGGAGGTGTCGTGGTTGTCGTCGTAGGAGCGACAGTTGTTGTGGTCTCGGTGGTCTCGGTCGACGCAGGCGCTTGAGCAGTCGTGTTCTCCGGGGCGACCTCCGTCGCCCCTCCCCCACAGGCTGCGACGATCATCACGCCGCTCACCAGACCGATGAGGATCCGATGCTCACGACGTGATCGCGACACTGGCTTGCGAACGATGTTCATACTCACGGATCGTATGAAGCGACCCAGACCTGCCGAGTGGGTTCGTCAAGACTGATAGTGACTCCGCCTTCGTGGACGGCGTGGTGGTGTTGGCTGCACAGGGGGACGAGGTTGTGGAGGTCGGTTGGTCCACCGTGTTCCCAGGGTGTGAGGTGATGTGGTTCGCAGTGGGCGAACTTCACGGTGCAGTTGGGGAACGCACAGGTGGGGTGGACCGCGGCCAGGGCCCGTCGTTGGTGGACCGTGGCCAATCGTTTTGCTTTTCCGACGTCGAGTGGAACGCTGTGTCCGTTCAACACGACCGGGATGATGTCGGCGTCACACGCGAGGCGGCGCAGGGTTTCCACGGGCAGTTCGACACCGTGTTGTGTGGTGGGAAGTCCGACACCTTCGAGATCCGCACGAAGGGCCTCGAGGTCGACATGCACGATGATTTCAGCGCGGGCCGGACGTGAACCGTTGATGTCGGCGACGCCTTTGCTCATGTCGATCAGGGCCAGGGCGCGACGATGGTCGTTGGGTTCGACCCCCGGCATCACCTCGACCGGGGCGGCAGTGTCACCAGAATGGAACAGCGCTTCGACGCGGGCGTCGAGACGAGCCGCCAACGCGGTGCCACGTTCGGGGTCGAACGCGCCACGCAGATGAATCATGCCGTCGGCGTCGTTCCAGACTTTCAGGTAGGTGGACCGGCGTTGCCGTTCGAAACGGCTCAACCCGCCATCGGACTGAGCTCGAGCCACTTCGAGACGCACGGTTTTGGTGAACTCGTCAACCGAGAGCCGTTGCGCGTTGGCCAACAAGTTGTGACCACGGTCGACGAGACGGACCTGATCGGCTGGCGACAACTTCGCTAACCCCGCCGCCAGCGCATCGACATGCCCCGACGTGACCGCACCGGACGTCAACGCCGAGTCGAACCCAGGAATCACATCCAACGTCGCAGCCCGGGCGATCACCCGTTTCGCATCCCGTTGAGACAAGCCACCAGAGCGGATCAACTCGGCATCGGCGACCGCGAACTCGGGGTTGGCCGGATCGCGCATGATCGCGTCGATCTGACGCACGATCGAGGCTTCTTCGGCATCGAGACGAGCGCGTTCGCGACGAATCTCGCCAAGTCGACACCGAAGTTCGACCAGAGCCATACATCACCTCCCAACAAGCACAGAACTCTTGAGGGGCTGAACCGTCGCGAACCACGCGACATCAGCCCGATCGGGAAGTGAGCCCACCATAAACAAGGGGTGTTGCAGAGTTTCACGGATGGCGAAAAATTTCCTGGAAAATCTCGCGCACAGAATCGGGGCGCCGCGGCGTTATCCTGCAGACAACACGACAGATCTGGGGCTGACAGGTTTCGACAGCAGTTCCGGTGGCCGTCCGTGCGACCCGAGTTGCTCAGACTCGCTAAACGGGGCAACCCAAAGAATTGCCAACCAGCAGTTCGCTCTCGCTGC
>VERK01000107.1 GCA_018882725.1 Actinomycetota bacterium
GTATTACCCGAAGCCCATGAACTGTCCGATGCATTGTCTGATCTTCCGGGGCCGTCAACGTAGTTATCGCGAGCTTCCGCTCCGATTGTTCGAACTCGGAACCGTCTACCGGTACGAGCGGGCTGGAACTCTCCACGGTCTCCTGCGTATCCGCGGCTTCACCCAGGACGACAGCCACATCTACTGCACACGTGAGCAACTCCAGGGTGAAATCATCTCGTTGCTCGACTTCGTCATCAGCGTCCTGCGCGCGTTCGGCTTCGACGATTTCTCGTTCCACTTGTCGACCAAGGACCCCAAGAAGTACGTGGGGTCCGACGAGATCTGGAGCGAGGCCACCCAAGCCCTGGCCACCGCGCTCGAATCACACGGAGTCGAGTACGCGGTGAAGGAAGGCGACGCTGCTTTCTACGGTCCCAAGATCGACATTCACGTCCGCGATGCGATCGGTCGCACGTGGCAGCTTTCGACCATCCAGTGCGACTTCAATCTGCCCGAGCGCTTCCAGCTCGAATACGTGGCTCCCGACGGTTCGCGCCAACGGCCGATCATGTTGCACCGCGCTCTGTTCGGCTCGGTCGAACGCTTCTTCGGTGTGCTCGTCGAGCACTACGCCGGCGCGTTTCCCACCTGGCTCGCTCCGGTTCAGGTCCGGGTCCTGCCGGTGGCCGAGGCTCACCACGAGTACGCCGATCGTGTGGCCACCGCGCTGGCTGAGCGAGGATTCCGCGCCGAGGTGGTCGCGGCCGACGATCAGCTCGGAAAACGCATCCGCAACGGCAAGATCGAGAAGATTCCGTACGTGCTCGTGGTGGGAGACTCAGACGTCGCCAACGGGACGGTTGGTGTCAATGCTCGCGGAGCCGATGTCGAACGTGACGTACCGCTCGCTACCTTCGTCGAGCGCGTGGCCGCCGACGTGAGCGTCGCGGCTTTCTGACGTGCACGACGCTCTCTGGGCTGGCTGGCGGAGTCGTTATCTCGACGATCGCACCGACTCCGACCGAAGCGTGTTCACCGAGATCCTCGAATCGGGTCGATCCGATAACGAGACGTTGATCGTCTGGCGTGGCCGCGCCGTGTTCGCGTTGATGAACCTCCACCCGTACACGGTTGGCCATCTTCTCGTCCTGCCGTATCGCCAGACATCCGAACTCCATTCGCTCTCCGTCGACGAGCATCGCGAACTCTGGGATGCCGTCGTCACGGCGACCCGGGTGATCGCCGACGAGTACGCCCCGGCCGGAATCAACGTGGGCGCGAACCTCGGACCCGCAGCCGGCGGCAGCGTTCGGAACCACGTTCATGTTCACGTCGTTCCCCGCTGGATCGGAGACGGCAACTTCCTGGCCGCCACGGCGTCGACCCGTCAGCTTCCCGAGGCGTTGGATGTCACGGCCGATCGAATCCGGCGGGCGTGGGAACGTGTCGGGGCCGCGCCTAAGGTCGACGGACGATGAGCGACACATCCCGTAATGCCGACGAGCACGTCGATCGTCTTCCCGACGATCTCAACGCCGTCGACCACGTTGCCCCGTTCCGATTTCCCGACAACAGCCGTCGCCGTATCCCGGGGTACATGTACATCGCGAGCGGTGTGGTGGTGGCCGTGCTGTCCGCAGTTCTCGACGACGCCGTGTTGGTGAACGGTGGCCTGGCCGCCGGCGGAATCTTGCTCGTCGTATTCGGATTCGTGTGTTTGTCGTCCGGTTGGCGGATGCGCATCGACGAACAAGAGGCATTGGCTCGAGCCGGTGGGGCCGTGGGTTTCGCCATCGGCCACGCTTCGGCCCAGCAGGTCTGGCGTGGTCTACGTAGCCGTCCTACCTGGCGCGTTCTGTGCTACTCCGACGAGGACCCGCCCACACGCCGCGGGCTCGTTCTGGTTGACGCGGTCGATGGCGAGGTCGTCCAGAAGCTGGTGCAGGACGCCGACGAGTCCTGGGACTGAGTCTCATCAGGGCGTCCAATTCGAGCCTCGACTCGGACCCGCCGCTCGTCCGGGTTTCGTAGACTGCCCCCATGTTCGATGGTCACCTCCGCGCGCCGGTCGAGCGCGCCGTCAAACCGATCGGTGACCGCCTCCGCCGCACCCGTCTGTCACCCGATCACCTGACCATCGTCGGGCTGGTGGTGGCCGTTGGTGCTGCTGTCGCCATCGGGGCCGGTTTCCTGGCTCTCGGACTTCTGCTCGTGATCCTGGCCGCCTTGCCCGACCTCCTCGATGGCGCCTTGGCCAAGGCCTCCAACACGTCGAGCCAGCGCGGAGCGTTCTTCGACAGCGTGATCGATCGTGTGGCCGACTCACTGCTCTTCGGCGGAGTCGCGTGGTACTTCGCGTCGGAGGAGTCGGCCCACATGGCGCTCCTCCCGATGGCTGTCCTCGCGGCGAGTTCCGTGATCTCGTACCAGCGCGCCAAAGCCGAGTCTCTCGGGCTGAGCGCCAAGGGCGGGATCATGGAGCGTGCTGAGCGCATCATCCTGCTCTGCCTCGGCCTCTTGTTCCCGGCCCTGTTGGTGCCGATCATGTGGCTCATGTTGGTCCTGGTTTGTGTGACCGCCGTGCAGCGCTTCGTCAAGGTCTGGAAACAGGCCGCGGTCGCACCGGTCACTGCGGCCCGCATCGAACTGAGGCGTTCGCGACGACAGAGCCGCCGGGCTCATCGCGTCGCGCGTCGCCGCGAGTTCCTTCGCCGCCAATCGTGACGAGCCGCTCGCCACTGCGCGCGGCGGCTGACAGTTTCGTCGTCAGTGGCTACAAGTTCGGATCGATCCTCTCGCGCACGATTCCCGATCCGCTGACCGGTGCCATTGCCTCCCTTGTCGGACTTCCCGCCGCAGTGGGTCTGGCCGACAAGCGCCAGATGGTCGACCGCCACATGCGTCGGGTCCTGCCTTCGGCGTCGGCATCGGTGCGGCGTCGACTGGTCAGAGAAGTGTTCGACAACTACGCGCGCTACTACGTGGAGAGTTTCAAGCTGCCGTCGCTCACGGCAAAGGAAGTTCGTGACGGAATCGTGCTGCCCGGCTACGACGACCACCTCGCACCGGCCCTCGAAGCCGGAAAGGGTGCGATCGTCGCGTTGCCACACCTCGGCGGTTGGGAGTGGGCCGGGCGCTGGTTCACCGACCGCGGTCTACCGATGACGGTCGTGGTCGAGCCGTTGGAACCCCCGGAACTGTTCGAATGGTTCGCATCATTGCGCCGCAGTTTCGGAATGACCGTCGTGCCCCTCGGCCCCGATGCCGGGGGAGCCGTTCTTCGGGCTCTGGCCAACAACGAAGTGGTCTGCTTGCTGTCCGATCGTTTCATCTCCGGCTCGTCCACCGAAGTGGAGTTCTTCGGTGAGCGCACCTTGCTTCCCGCTGGTCCGGCCACCTTGTCGCTTCGCACCGGCGCACCGTTGATTCCGGCCGCGGTCTACTTCCGGGGCCGAGGGCACGAGGCCGTCGTGCGGCCAGCGTTACCAAACGATCGGCGCGGAAAGTTGCGCGACGACGTTCAACGGCTCACTCAACTCTTGGCCGCGGAGTTGGAGTTCTTGATTCGCCGCGCTCCCGAGCAGTGGCACCTACTGCAGCCGAACTGGCCGTCCGACCCTGGTTACCCGCACCGAATCGATCACGAGTAGACGTCGAAGAGTTCGGCCACGGCCTTCACCTGGCCGCCAGACGTACTCGACATCACGGCGATCGGCTCGATGCCAAGGTCGTACCAACGATCGAGTCCTTCTCGAATCGTCGACGCCGGGCCGGCCAACGTGCAGTCGGTCAACCATCGATCGGACATCACCGCAGTGACGTCGCCACCTTCCGCGATCGTGCGCTCGATCGCGTCCATTTCGTCGATGTACCCGGCGGCCCTCCAGTAATTCCGGTAGTTGGGAAGCCGCACGTAATTGATCATCGTCTTGCGATTGACGGCTTTGGCAGCCTCGACGTCGTCGCTGACGACCGTCGGAATCATGTTCGACAGGCGAAACGAAGAACGTTCGCGAGCCACGCGCTTCACCTGGTGGACCGTGAACGAATGACTCGCGTTGGCCCACAGCGCACCCTGGGCCACCTCCTGGGCGAGGTCGAGCATCTTGTCGCGCAACGCGGCCAGATAGATCGGGGGAAGTTCACCCGAGTATTTCTCGTTGCTCCGAAGGATGTCGACGTAGTTTCGGATGTCGCTGAGTGGCCGACCAGCCTGCACCCCGAGACGCTTCACCATCGGCTCGTGGCTCACTCCGAGGCCCAATGCGAATCGTCCACCACTCGTTTCGTGAACGTGGCTGGCCAACGTACCCATCTCGTGGGCGGTCGACCCGTAGATACCTTGAATCGCCGTGTAGAAGCGGATGGAACTGGTTTCATGCGCGAGACTCGCGCACAGACCAAGAGCGCTACCGAGCGACGGACACGCGATCGCCGGAAAGCCCAGTTGCTCGGCGCGCTGTGCCAATTCGATCACGGGACGGCGTTTGGTGGGTGTAGCGACGAGAGACAGAGCGGGAAGTGTCACGGGGTCACCGTACATCCGCGCGTCCGGACCGACCGTACGACACGGGTGACCTCGGTAGTTTGACGGGGATGTCGCCGAACGAACACCTTCGCATCGGCATCATCTGCCCGTATTCGCTCACTCTGCCCGGGGGAGTGCAAGGGCAGGTCCTGGGTCTGGCCCGTGCGTTGCGCAAACTCGGTCACGAGGTTCGAGTCCTCGGGCCCTGCGACGGCGCTCCGCCCGACACCTTCGTGACTCCGCTCGGCGACTCCCTGCCGACTGCCGCCAACGGATCGATCGCGCCGATCGCTCCCGACCCCGCAGCGGCTCTGCGCACCATTCGTGTTCTACGCGACGAGGAATTCGATGTCCTCCACTTGCACGAACCGTTGTCTCCCGGTCCGACGCTGACGGCCCTCATGATGCACATGGCTCCAATCGTCGCGACGTTTCATGCCGCTGGTGACAGTGCCAGTTACAAGTACCTCAACAAGGTCGTCCGCTCGTTGGCCGAGTCGATTGATCATCGGGTGGCGGTATCGGTCGACGCCCGTGAACTCGCTCAGCGCTACCTCGGCGAGGAGTACGAGATCCTGGCCAACGGCGTCGAACTCGATCGATTCGAGGACTCGGCTGTTCATCGCGAGCGAGCCATCTTGTTTCTCGGTCGTCACGAACCCCGAAAGGGTCTCGAAGTATTGCTGCGAGCGCTGCGCCGCATCGATGACCCGAGCCTCCAGATCTGGATCGCATCCGACGGCCCCGAGACCGCTCGCCTGAAGCGCGAATACGGCGACGACTCCCGTGTCTCGTGGTTGGGTCGGATCACGGATGCCGAGAAGTTCGACCGGTTGAGTCGAGCACGAGTCTTCTGCGCGCCCTCACTCGGGGGTGAGAGTTTCGGTGTCGTCCTCCTGGAGGGAATGGCCGCCGGGGCGACGGTGGTCGCGAGTTCGATCGACGGCTATCGAAACGTCGCCACTCACGAACTGAACGCCTTACTGGTCGAACCAGATGACGATGCCGCATTGGCCGCTGCACTCATCCGTGTTCTCGCCGACGACCGGCTTGCCGACGAGTTGAAGCGCCGGGGTCTCGAAAGGGCGAGTGAATTCTCGATGGATCGTCTGGCTCGCGCGTACGTCGATCGCTATCGGTCGGTGATCGCATCACAGGTTCCGGCCGACGAGCCGAGCACATTTCTCCAATTACGCCGCGTGTTCGGCGTGATTCGCCATCTAGGCGCACTCCTGAGCGCCTGGCTGCGCCGTAAACTGCTCCGGTGACCTGGATCATCGTTCTCATCGTCGTCGCCCTGCTGCTCGTGTACGTGGTCGTCACGTACAACGGACTCATTCGGGCCCGGAACACCGTCGACAACGCGTGGTCGCAGATCGACGTCCAGTTGAAGCGTCGCCTCGACCTGATTCCGAATCTGGTCGAAACCGTGAAGGGGTACGCCGCACACGAGCGACAGACGCTCGAGGCCGTGATCAACGCACGTAACGCCGCGATGGCCGCGCCCTCCGACCCGCACTCTCAGGCAGCCGCCGACAATCTCGTGACCGGAACTCTGAAGAGCCTGTTCGCCCTGTCGGAGGCGTACCCCGATCTGAAGGCCAACCAGAACTTCTTGAACTTGCAAGAAGAACTCACGGCCACCGAGAGTCGGGTGGCCTACGCACGACAGTTCTACAACGACTCCGTGCTCTCGTATCACAACAAGCTCGACACCTTCCCGACCGTGATCGTGGCCAAGATCGGCACGTTCCCGCGTCGCGAGTTCTTCGAAGCCGAAGAAGCCGCTCAGACCCCGCCGTCCGTGTCGTTCTGACCCGATGTTCGACGCGATTCGTTCCAACAAGCGCCGATCGGCCTTCCTCGTGGCCGGCTTCGTGCTCTTCGTCGTGGCCATCGGGGCCGTCGTCGGTTATCTGTCGGGCGGAGGTCCCTTCTCGCTTCTGATCTCGGCTGTCATCGCGTTGGCGATCGCGTGGGGTTCGTACTGGAAGTCGGACTCGATCGCGCTGGCGGTGAGTCGGGCCAAACCAGCTGATCCGGACACGTACCAGCGTCTGCACAATCTCGTCGAAGGTCTCTGCATTGCAAGTGGCCTCCCCAAACCCCGTGTCTACGTGATCGAAGACGTCGCCCCCAACGCATTCGCCACGGGCCGCAATCCTCGCCATGCCGCCATCGCCGTGACCACTGGCCTTCTCGACCAGATGAATCGAGTCGAGTTGGAAGGAGTGATCGCGCACGAACTGTCGCACATCCGCAACTACGACATCCTCGTGAGCACCATTGCCGTCACGCTCGTCGGGACGGTGGCCATCATGACCGATCTGGCCATTCGCATGATGTGGTGGAACGGTGGCCGCGCCCGTCGGGCCGGCGACCGCAACGACTCCGGGAATCCGCTGGCGTTGTTCGGCTTTCTGTTGCTGTTGCTGTCTCCTCTGATCGCTCGGGCGATGCAGGCCGCGGTCAGTCGTCGACGTGAGACGTTGGCCGACATCTCGGCCTGTCAGATGACGCGTTACCCACCGGGCCTCATCTCGGCGCTCGAGAAACTGAAGGCTGACACCACGGCTACTCACTCGGCGTCAATGGCCACCGCGCACATGTGGATCGAGCAGCCGTTGTCCGGCGTTCGCGACGAAGGCCGTCTGGGGTGGTTCCATCGAATGTTCGACACCCATCCACCACTCGACGAGCGCATCGCGCTGCTGAAGGAACTGTGATGAAGCCATCCAACAATCGGAAATCAACACGTCTTCTCGCGATCGTTCTCGCCGCGTCGGCAGTGCTCACCGCATGCGGCGGGGGAGAGGGTGCGAGTGTCACCGTGGCCGCCGAGACCGTGCCGGAGTCGCTCGTTGTCGACTCGACCTCACCTGTCACGTCTCCTCCCGCTTCGACCACAGCCGAGACGACCACCACGGCACCGGTCGAACTCCCGACCTTTCCCCTCACCGGACTGCCCATCACCGACGCGGCCTGGATCGACCG
>VERK01000108.1 GCA_018882725.1 Actinomycetota bacterium
CGTACAAGAAGGTCATCGCCATCAACCTCGTGGGCACCTTCGACTGCATTCGTCTCGCCGCCACCACCATGAGCACCACCGAGCCGCTCGAGTGGGGCGAGCGTGGTGCGATCGTGAATATCGCATCGGTTGCCGCGTTCGACGGCCAGATCGGTCAGGCCGCGTATTCGTCGTCGAAGGGCGGCGTCGTGGGCATGACTCTTCCGATCGCGCGTGACCTCGCCGCTGTTGGCGTGCGGGTGAACACCGTGGCGCCGGGCCTCATCAATACGCCGATCTACGGCGAGGGTCAGGGCAGCGAGCAGTTCAAGGAGAAGTTGCAGACGGGTGTGCTGTTCCCGAATCGCCTCGGCTTCGACACCGAGTTGGCGTCGATGGTCGTGGAGTGCGTGACCAACAGCTACATGAACGCCGAGACCATTCGCGTCGACGGCGGCATCCGTATGCCACCCAAGTGACGATCCACCTCGTGGATCTGGGTGGAAATTTGCTGTGAATCCGGCGAATTCTTCACCCAGATCACCAAGAGTTAGGTCGTGTAGTCGGCGTTGATGCGGACGTAGCCGTCGGTGAGGTCGCAACCCCACACGGTCGCGTCCGCATTTCCCGTTTTCAGGCTCACGTGAATGAGCACATCGTCGCCCTTCATGTAGTCGGCCAGGCGCGCGAGTCCACCCCCATCCACCGGCGACGGATACACCTCTTGTGATCCGAAGCGGATGACCACCCTCTCCTGATCGATGTCGGTGTACTGACTGCATTTGCCCACGGCCATGGCGACGCGACCCCAGTTGGGATCGGCACCATGAATCGCCGTCTTCACGAGCGGCGAATTGATGATCGACTTGGCGACGGTCTTGGCCTGCTCGGCATCACGTGCCTGATCGACACGCACTTCGATGAGTGTCTCGGCACCTTCGCCGTCGCGGGCCACTTGCTTGGTGAGCGAGAGAGCGACCTCGTGCAACGCGGACTCGAGCGCATCGTGATCGACTGGGCCGGCCGCACCGCTCGCCATCACGATCGCGGTGTCGCTGGTGGACGTGTCGGTGTCGACCGAGACGCAATTGAACGTACGGTCGATCACGCGTCGCCACATGGCGTCGAGAGTCGCTCCATCGACGGCCGCGTCGGTGAAGGCCAGCGTGATGAGCGTCGCCATGTTCGGCTCGATCATTCCGACACCTTTGGCCACACCCACCACTCGCGCCGACGAGCCGGCCACGCGGGCTTCGGCGATCTTGGGCACGGTGTCGGTGGTCATGATGCCGCGGGCCACGTCGTCGGCGTTCGAGTCGGGGAGTGGTGACGGCAGACGACCGAGACCGGCGCGAATGCGCTCGATCGGATACACGCGGCCGATCACTCCGGTGGACGCGATGAGAACGTCGCTCGCCGCACAACCGAGGTGCGACGCCACACCTGCGGCCACCTCGCGCGCGTGCTCGAGTCCGACTGGGCCGTTGGCCACGTTGGCGTTCTTGGAGATCACCACCACGGCGCGAGCCGAGCGATCGGCGAGATGCTCCCGACTCACGAGAACGCTCGGGCCGGCGAATCGACTCTGCGTGAACACACCCGCGGCGGCCACCGGCGTGTCACAGGCGACGATCGTGAAGTCTTTCGTGTCGTCCTTGATGCCCACGTTGGTGACGAAACTGCGGAAGCCCGCCGGCAATGCCACCATGTCAGTTCTTGTGGAGCGCGGCGTTGAGGCCGCCCCAGTCGCCAGTGCGTTGCACGGCTTCCACGGCGCCGGTGATGCTGTTGCGGCGGAACAACAGTCCGCTCGCACCCGATAACTCGCGTCCCTTCACGACGGAACCATCGGGAAGTTTCACGAGAGTTCCACCGGTGACGTAGAGGCCGGCCTCCACGATGCACTCGTTGCCGAGGCTGATACCGATTCCGGCGTTGGCTCCGAGCAAACAACGCTCGCCGATGCTCACGACTTCCTTGCCACCACCCGACAGCGTGCCCATGATCGAAGCGCCGCCACCGATGTCGCTACCGTCGCCCACCACCACACCGGCCGAGATACGACCTTCCACCATCGATGCGCCGAGTGTTCCGGCGTTGAAATTGCAGAAGCCCTCGTGCATCACCGTGGTACCGGGGGAGAGGTGCGCGCCGAGGCGCACGCGGTCGGCGTCGGCGATTCGCACACCACTCGGCACCACGTAGTCGGTCATGCGCGGGAACTTGTCGAGGCCGTGCACCGTGAGAATGCGGCCGCTGTTGCGCTCTTGCCAACGAACTTCTTCCACGCGATCGGGAAGGACCGGGCCGAGATTGGTCCAGGCCACATTGGTGAGCAAGCCGAATGCACCGTCGAGATTGAGCGAGCGCGGCTTGGCGAGACGATGCGACAAGAGGTGCAGACGTAAGTACACGTCGACCGCATCAGCCGGTGCAGCGTCGGTGTCGACGGTGATGGTCTCGGAGGTGACGGCGACGGCGCGCAACGCGTGCACCTGTCGATCGGTCAGGCGCGCATTGGCCGGTGCGGATTCACCCCAGCCAAGTGCGTGGAACCAAGCGTCGAGAATCTGGCCGTCGTTGCTCGAACCATCGGCGACGCGGGTGACGAGAGCGTGACCCCAAGCAGCGGGCATCGGAGCTCCTTTCGTGCGAGTGGTGGTGACTAGAAGACTTCGGGGCGAAGAGTGGGGAACAGGATCACTTCCTTGATGGAAGTGACACCGGCTAACAACATGGCCAGACGATCCATGCCGATGCCGAGACCGCCGGTGGGCGGCATGCCGAACTCGAGCGCGCGCAGGTAGTCCTCGTCGACGGTTCCACGTTCGGCGTCACCGGCGTCCTTGGCCGCCTGTTCTTCTTCGAACCGCGCGCGCTGCTCGACCGGATCGTTGAGCTCGGAGTAGCCATTGGCGAGTTCACGCGTGCCCACGAACAACTCGAAACGCTCGGTGAGATGCGGATCGTTGCGATCGGCGCGGGCGAGCGGGGAGATCTCCACCGGATGCCCGGTGACGAAGGTGGGTTCGATGAGCGACGACTCGGCCAACGCCTCGAAGATCTCTTCGATGATCTTGCCCGACCCCCAACGCGGTTCGCAGCGCACACCGTGCTTGTCGGCCAATGCTCGCAACTGCTCGACCGGCTGCGAGGGATGAACTTCCACGCCCGTCTTCTCGGCCACGAGATCGATCATTCGCACCTTGCGCCACGGCTTGGCCAGATCGCAATGGTGCGCGTTGCCATGCGGATCGATGATGTCGACCTCGGTGGTGCCGATGGAGTCGCGCGCAGCCTGCACGATGAGCTCTTCGGTGATGTCCATGACTTCGGAGTAATCACCGAACGCCTGGTAGAGCTCCATCATCGTGAACTCGGGGTTGTGGCGCGTACTGATTCCCTCGTTGCGGAACACGCGACCGATTTCGAACACGCGCTCCATGCCGCCCACGATGAGGCGCTTGAGGTGCAATTCGAGAGCGATGCGCAAGTAGAGCTGCATGTCGAGTGCGTTGTGATGCGTGATGAAGGGGCGGGCGTGCGCGCCGCCAGCCTCCATGTGAAGAACCGGTGTCTCGACTTCGATGAAACCCTTGCCTGCCAACGTGCGGCGGAACGACGAGATCACGGCGTGACGAACTTGGAACGCGCGGCGCGCCTCGTCGTTGACGATGAGATCGGCGTACCGCTGGCGGAAGCGGGTGTCGACGTCGGACAATCCGCGCCACTTGTCGGGCATGGGGCGCACGGCCTTGGCCAGCAGTTGGAGCCGCTCGACCTTCACGGAGAGTTCGCCCTTGCGCGTGGTCATGATCGTTCCGTGCACGCCCACCCAGTCGCCCAAGTCGAGTTGACCGATCTCGGCGAATGCATCGTCGCCCACCACGGCCTTCGACACGAACAACTGGATGTCGTCATCGCGATCGCGCACCGTCGCGAAGATGAGCTTGCCCTGTTCGCGCTTGAGCATGACGCGACCGGCGATGGCCACGGCGTGCTCCGTTTCGGTGCCGGGCTCGAGTGAACCCCACGTGGCGCGCGCTTCGGTGAGCGTGTGCGTGCGATCGAAGCGATACGGATACGGCTCGACACCGGCCGCGCGCATTTCGGCCAGACGATCGAGACGACGGGCCTTCTCGGCGGCGAGCCCGCTACCCGACAGTTCGGACGAATCGGACGACAGTGTCGAATCGTCGGTCGGGTTCGGATCGTTGCTCACGAACACGAAACCGTAGTTGGTTTCGTCGCGCGGCGAGATGTTCATTCGCCCTGGTGACACCGGAAATCGGCCGCCGATCGTTAGCCTTCAGGTCATGGCCGTGCGGTTCCTGATCATCGGTGGCGGACCGGCTGGAAACACCGCCGCCACCTTCGCTGCCCGTCTCGGCGCCGAGGTCACCATGGTCGAGCGCGACGTGGTGGGCGGCGCCGCTCACTTGCTCGACTGCATTCCGTCCAAGACGATGATCGCCACTGGTGGTGCGATGTCGTTCAGTCGTCGTCTGCACGGTATGGGCCTCGAAGACGTCGAGCCCGAAATCGACGTCGACGCCCTGACCGAGCGCATCGAGGGCATCAAGACACATCTCGGCAACAACACCACGCAGTTGCTCCAGAGCCAGGGCGTGACGATCATTCGCGGCTCGGCCCGTTTCAAGACCCCCCACTCGGTTGTGGTCGATCAGGTGGAGAACGGCAAGACCACCACCCGCACCATCGAGTTCGACGCCTGCCTCGTGGCCACCGGTTCGCGGCCGCGCATCCCCGACTGGGTGCAGCCCGATGGCGAGCGCATCCTCACCACGCGCGAGTGCTATCCGCCGCGGGTGTTCCCGAAGAGCGTGTGCGTGATCGGTTCGGGTGTGACGGGTGTGGAGTTCGTGCACATGTTCTCGTCGTTCGGCGCCAAGGTCACGCTCGTGGTGAGCCGCCAGCAAGTGCTGCCAGGCAAGGATCCCGAAGTGGCGGCCGTTCTCGAAGACGACTTCTTGCGCCGCGGCGTGTCGTTGTTGAAGGGCGCCCGGGCCAAGTCGATCACGCGCGAAGGCGACGAAGTAGTGGTGCGTTGCGACGATGGTCGCGAAGTGCGGGCGTCGCACGCGGTGTTGGCCATCGGTTCGGTGCCGAACAGTGATGGTCTCGATCTCGAAGCCGCCGGTGTCGTCCCCGACAAGAACGGTTTCATCTCCATCAACCACCACTGCATCACGAACGTCGAGCACATCTACGCCGCGGGCGACGTGAGTGGCAAGCTTCCGTTGTCGTCGGTGGCATCGATGCAGGGTCGCAAGGTGGCCGAGCACGTGATGGGTCTGCACACGCGCGAGCACCGTCATCTCGATTACGACAAGGCCGCTTCGGCCATCTTCACCGAACCCGAAATCGCCGACGTGGGCCTGGCCGAAGCCGAAGCGTTCGCTTCGGGTCGCAAGATCCGCGTGACCAAGGTGCCGTTCTCGGCCACGCCGAAGGCTCTCATCAACAACGACTCGCGTGGATTCGTGAAGATCATCTCCGACCCGGCCACTGGCGTGGTGTTGGGTGGATCGATCGTGGGTCGTCACGCCGCCGAACTGATCAGCGTGATCGCACTCGCGGTCACCGCCAACCTGAAAGTGACCGACATCGTGGAGAGTTTGCTCGTGCACCCCGCTCTGTCCGAAGCGCTTGCTGAGGCCGCCGAATGAGCGACATCCCGCCGCCCCCGCCCGGTTCGCCCACATCCGATCGCCTCGCGTCGGTGGGGCAGCGTGCGATCGCTCAGGTGATCGACGGTCTCATCATCGGCGTTCCGCTGTTCATCATCACGGCGTCGATCGGTGGCGACATCACCGATCGCGACAACGACAACTTGTTGTGGCTCACGGTGCTGTGGCTCGGCGTGAGCCTCGTGTACAACACGGCGTTCATCGCCAGCACGGGTGCCACCCTCGGCAAGCGCATCATGAAGTTGCGCGTGGTCAACCGCGTCGACGGTTCACCGGTCGCGTTGTCGTACGCGGCCGTCCGCGCCTTGGTGCCCACGGTGGCCGGCCTCATCCCGGTGATCGGGTTCGCCCTCAACATCGCGGTCTATGTGCGGGCGATCTTCCACCCATACCGCCAGGGCCTGCACGACGCCGCCGCCGGCACGATCGTGGTCCGCCGCGACTAGGGCCAGGGCTTATCCATCTGATTTGAAATATTGAAATCAGTCGACCGGCTGTGACATCCTGGCGTCATGGCGGAAAGGATTTTCTCCCGTCGTCAGGGGGCCCTGGGTTTGGTCGTGGCCCTCGCTCTTCTCGGTGTGGCGACCCGAATCGAGCTCGAAGCCAGCGCCGTCGGACCCACCGCGCCAACCTTCGAACTGCTGTCGAGTGGAGCCCCGGCCGCGAACGTGATCGGCGGTCAGATCGTCACGTCGCGAATCTCGTCTCCGGTCGACGCCGCCGGGACGTCGACGGTCGAGATCACCTCGTCGTGGTCCGCCACCACGTCGGCCATCACCGGCGCGGGGGACGTGACAGCTCCATCCGGTTGGACGAAGACCTTTACGTCGGACGGCACGAACTACGTCGCGAACCCGGCCAGTTGGGCGAGCGTGATCGGTGTGAAGGCCGTTGGCTCGGTCACCACGAGCGGATTCACGGCCGCGAGTTCGCAGTATCCGTTGGGCCTTCAGAACGTGACGGCATCGGCCGGCGGCACCGTGCGTCCAACGCTCGGGAACTTTCAGGGTGGTGCAGCAGGCGATGGTTGGAACGCCTTCCACGGAGATGGCTACATCTTCAACATCTACCACCACGCTGCTTCTCCCAGCTGGGGTATCGATTGCCATATTCGGGCGAGCACCGGAACGAAGTGTTGGCCCAGTCTGAACGGTGCCGCATTCAATGTTCCGGGCTACGACTCACCAGCTCACTCGGCTGGATTCGCCGACGAGGCCCGGGACCGGGTGTGGTCGGTGGTTCGTAAGGGATCGACCGGAAACAACCTCGGCATGTTGTGCATTAGTTATGCCGTCAATCCTCCGGTGGTCTGTCCGAGTGTGGGGGACAACGGTTACGTCGGGCTCGGAGTTGCGGCCCGGACCGGCGATTACAACATGGCAAGCCTGGGGGACCTCGTCGAGTACAACGGCAAGCTCTACACCAAGTCACTCGATGCCAACTCCCCGATGCTCTGCCTCGACCTGAGCCTGGCGGCGGCATGCAGTGGATCCCCCTACTACGGCGTTACCCAGTCCGCCTACTCGAGTCCTGAGGGTTACTGGAACGTCGATCGCATGAAGCGTTTCGGAAATCGCATTTATGTGACTCACAATCAACGATTCTTCGACTGCTTTGATCTGTCAAGCAATCTACGTTGCACGAATGGTACGTGGCCCGTCACGTCATCGGCCGCGACGTTCGTCGGCCCGTTGTTCGCCGTGACCTCGAATAGCGGCCAGACGATCCAGAAGGTCTGCATGCACAGTGGTGCCGGCGGCACCTGCTTCACGACCGACGGCGCAACGA
>VERK01000109.1 GCA_018882725.1 Actinomycetota bacterium
CTCACCGCGATTCGTTCGGCTGAAGCCGATCTCACCGAGGCCGGCAGCGTGCAGTCGTGGTCATACATCACCGACGATTCGGCTGCGACTCCGCAGGTGAGCGTCGAACTCGCCGCCGACACACCGTCGTGATCGGTCTCGCCTCGAGCGGCCGGGTAGTTTGACACTCTTGTGAACGACCAGTCGCGCCCACGCCGTCGCACGTGGCCTCAGCGCATCGTTCTGGTGGTCAACATCGTCGTGATCATCGCCTGCTTCGGTACGGCCGCGATCATCTATTACGGCAACGAGAAGGCCAACGATCGCAAGGTCGTGAGCCTGGTCGGGTCGACCACGAAACTCACTGTTCCTCCCGCCACCACCCCCGACGGCACGCCAGGCACCGACCCCGACGTCACGTTGGTGGCCGGACCGGTCGACATGTCGGCCCGCAACTTCCTCATCACCGGTAGCGACAACGGTGCCTGCGTCGATCCTGATTCGCCGTACGCGTCGGCGTTCGGCAATCGCAACGGTTTGGGCGAACGAGCCGACACCATCATGATCCTGAGGCTCGATCCCACCACCAACGCCGGTGCGGTGCTCTCGTTCCCACGCGACCTCTGGGTGAAGATCGCCGGCAAGAAGTCGCGCTCGCGCATCAACAGCGCGTTCAACCGCGACGACCCGAACACGCTCGTGCTCACCATCTGGGAGAATTTCGGCATCCCGGTCGACCACTACGTAAACGTCGACTTCTGCGCGTTCAAGAAGATCGTCGACGCCGTGGGTGGAGTGCGCGTTCCGTTCGCCACGCCGATTCGCGACCGCAACACCGGCCTCAACATCGAGAACGCTGGCTGCCATCGTTTCGATGGCGAAGAGGGTCTCGCCTACGTGCGGTCGCGCAAGTTGTTCTATTACGACAGTGACTCGCAGTCGTGGAAACAGGATCCGGCCGCCGATCGCGGCCGTATCTCGCGCCAACAGGACTTCTTGCGACGCGCTCTGCAGAAAGCTCTCGACGTGGGTGCCGGAAGCCCCACCGTCGCCAAAGATCTCATCGACGCGGCGCTCGAGTTCGTGATCCTCGACGATCAACTCACGCCGGGCAAGCTCCTCGAACTCGCCCAAGCCATGCGCAATCTCGATCCGGCCACACTGAAGACGTATCAGGTGGAGGGTCTGGGCAAGTTGATCAACGGACAATCGGTGATCGAGCCCAAGTTGGAAACCGACACGATGGAAGGTGTGCTCGCGGTGTTCCAGGGCAAGGCCCGGCTGGTGGACGCGCCCGAACAACTGGTGGAAGCGCCGACTCCTGAAACATCGGCACCGACGAGCACCACACGACCGAGTGGCTCGTCGACCACCGCGGTTGCCGGCACCACCACCACGTTGCCGCCCATCTTCGTGGAATCGAACTCGGTGGGCGTGTTGCCCACCGACGATCCGGCCTGCCGCTAGTCGCCGAGCACGGTCTGCAACGCGGCCGGAACATCACTCGGTCCGTCGATCACCGCGATACGCGCACCGATGCGCGCGGCCAACACTCGCGCCTCGGCGTCGTCGGCGGCGGGCGCCAGGATCACCACTTCGTCGAGTGAACGAGCGGCCGCCTCCACGTCTCCTTCCACCGTGGCGCGGCAATCACTCAACACCACCGTGATCCGTCGTCCGGCACGCGAACGCGACAACTGCTCGCCCGCGGTGCGCAACGCGCCGGCGAGATCGGTCGTGCCGAATCCGCGCAACGCCAACACGTCGTTGACGACCGCCTCCCCCGCTTTCACCGACTCCTGGCTCTTGGGCACCACCACGTCCTTGCCGAACGCGACCACGCTGTAATCAGCCGGACTCCGCCAGGCCACGGCGGCCGCCGCCATGGCCGAGGTGGCGAGCGGCTTGCCGCCCATCGAACCGCTGCGATCGACGAGCAAACTGATGGCCGTTCCCGGCTTCACCCACGATCGAACCTTCAACTGCTCAGGGTCGATGGCCTCATCGGCCGCACGGGCTTCCACGATCGCGCTCATCGACGCATCGAGATCGATGTCGCCGGCATCGGGCCGATACGGCAACGTGGCCATCTTGCCGATACCGCGCGGGCGCACCGGGCCGCGGCGTGACACGTCGAGGAACAGTCGGCCGGCGAGCCGCTTGGCCAGATCGCGCAACCTCTGATCGGTCGCACCGGTGAGATCGGCCAACAACGCGAGCATCGCATCGGGATCGTCCTGCAATCCCTCCTCCACCGCGGCTTCGTCGAGTTCACCCACTTCGGGCGACACCTGTTCGAACTGCGGATTGCGCGCGAGTTCACGGCGCGACAGCGTTCGCTTCGACGCATCGGCGACCGCTTGATCGGCGGCCGCACCTTCCTGCGCTAGTGAGTCGCCCCCGTCGGGGCTGTCGCTTTTCCCCCCGCACCGTTCTGGCTGGGCGCGAACACCTCACCCCACAACTCGGTGATGATGTCGTCGGCGGTGCGTTGTGCACCTTCGCGCACACGTACCCGTCCCGAGAGCGACACGAGCGCGGCGTCGAGTGACACGCTCTCGTCGTCGACCGTGGAGCCGCGCACGTCAGCGAGCGACGACGCCACGGCAGCCATGTCGATGGCTCCACGCACTGACGAGCCCACGCGCAATTCGGCGTGCGAGCGCGTGCGGCGAACGAGTTCGACCACTTTGGCCAGCCAGGCATCGGAGACCGACACAGAACGAGCGGCGATGTTGCGTTCGTCGTCAGCCGATTGGTACCCCATCGACACGCGGCACACGCGGTCGTACACCGCACCCGAGATGCGCGCGGTACCGACAGCGTCGAACGGATTCATCGCGGCCACCAAGCGGAATCCGCGCGCCGCCTCCACGCGTCCGTAACGCGGCACGTTGATCTCGCCCTCACTCATCACGGTGATGAGAACGTTGAGCGTCTCTTCCGGAATGCGGTTGATCTCTTCCACGTACAACAGCGACCCGTCGCGCAACGCGGTGACGAGCGGTCCGTCGACGAACACGTCGGGTTCGTAACCTTCGTTCAGAACACGGGCCGGATCGAAGTGACCCACCAGACGTGCCGGCGTGAGTTCGGCGTTGCCTTCCACGAACACGAACCCGATGCCGAGACCCTCGGCCACCGCGCGCAGCAGCGTGCTCTTACCGGTGCCGGGCGGACCCTCGAGCAGAACGTGTCGATCGGCGTCGAGCGCCGCAACCACGAGTTCGACCTCACGTCGACGTCCGACGACGGACTTGTCGAGTGATTGAAGGAGCGCTTGGCGCGATGACGGCATGAAACGTCAGGCGTTGACGATGACGCCGCGGATGTTGGTGCCGTCGCGCATCGCCTCGTAGCCCTCGTTGATCTGATCGAGGGAATACGTCTTGGTGATGAGTTCGTCGAGCTTCAACTGCCCGGCGCGGTACATGTCGAGCAATGCCGGAATGTCGGCCCGCGGATTGAGCGAACCGAAGATGGTTCCCTTGATCTCCTTGTTCCACATGGCCAACTGGAAGAGGTTGACCGACGCGGTCTCGGACGTCATCGGCGAAATGGCGGTGACCACGCACGTGCCGCCCTTGCCGGTGAGCTGCATGGCCTCGCCGAGCATCTCGCCGTACAGAACGCCCGGCGTCATGATGACGCGGTCGGCCATCTGGCCATAGGTCATCTCCATGACCGGCATGATGGCTTCGGCCATCGACGCATACGTGTGCGTGGCGCCGAATTCCATGGCCTTCTCGCGCTTGAACTCGAGCGGGTCGACCGCGATGATGCGCTTGGCGCCGGCCATGCGCGCACCTTGCACCGCGTTCATGCCGATGCCACCGCAACCGACCACGATCACGGTGTCGCCGGCCTGAGTGCCGGCGCGATTGGCGGCCGAACCCCAACCGGTGGCCACACCACACGACACGAGTGCCACGCACTCGAGCGGGATGTCCTTCTCCACCTTGATGATCGAGTTCTCAGCTACGCACGCGTACTCGCTGAACGTTCCGAGCTTGGCCATGAGGGTGACCGGCTGGCCCTTCACGAAGTGACGGTGCGTGCCGTCGGTGATCATGCCGCCGATGAAGGTGCCTGCTCCGTTGTCGCACAGGTTCTGACGACCCGTCGAGCAGTAACGGCAACGGCCGCACGACGGAACGAACGACGCCGACACGTGATCGCCGGGCTGAACGGTGGTGACTCCGGGGCCCACTTCCACCACGACACCGGCGCCTTCGTGGCCGCCGATCACCGGGAAGAAATCGCTGATGCCCATCATCTCGAGCATCTCCTTGGGCGGAACCATGTCGCCGGTGACGAGGTGCTCGTCGGAATGGCACAGTCCGGCCGCGCGCCAGTGCACGAGAACTTCACCGGCCTTGGGCGGATGCACCTCGATCTCTTCGATCGACCACGGCTTGTTCAGGCCCCACAGAACGGCGGCCTTGCTCTTGCGAATTCCCGACATCTCGTTCCCCCTGTTCGGGCGTCTCCGACGCCTTTCGGTCAACTGCCCGAGACGCTAGCCACCCCGAGGTTTTGGTGAGGATTTTTGACCTATGAGGTCAAAAATCCTCACCAGATCCCCAGAAATCTCTCGTCAGTAGACGAGGACTCCGCGGATGTTCTCGCCCTTGCGCATGGCCTCGTAGCCATCGTTGATGCCTTCGAGCGGGTAGGTGCGGGTGACCAGGCCGTCGAGGTCGAGCTGACCCTCGCGGTACAGGCCGGCCAACTTCGGGATGTCGGCGCGCGGGTTGCCCGAGCCGAACAGCGAACCGACCACTTGCTTTTCCATGAGCGTCACGTCGAGCAGGTTGATGTTGGCCGACATCTCGAGAGCCGGGTGGATGTTGGTGACCACCACACGGCCCCGCTTGCTCGCGAGCGCCATCGCTTCGGCAAGCACCTTGCCGTCGCCCACACCCATTGTCATGATCACCTTGTTGGCCATCGTGCCCCAGGTGATCTCCTGCAACAGACCCACCGCTTCGGTCATCGACGACGCGGTGTGCGTGGCGCCGAACTCCATGGCCTTCTCACGCTTGAACTCGATGGGATCGATCGCAACGATGCGCTTCGCACCAGCGAGACGCGCACCCTGAATGGCGTTCGCGCCGATACCACCCACGCCTACGACGACCACGGTGTCACCGGGCTTCGACTGCGCGGCGTACACGGCTGATCCCCAACCGGTGACCACGCCGCATCCGAGCAAGCACATCTTGTCGAGCGGGAGGTCCTGATCGACCTTGATGCAACTGGCTTCGTTCACCACGGTGTGATGCGCGAACGTCCCCAGCAAGCACATGAGGCTGAGGTCTTGGCCGCGTGCGTGGTGACGCGACGTGCCATCGGTGATCTGACGACCGATACCCATGAGCGCACCGAGGTCGCACAGGTTCTGATGGCCGGTGGAGCAACTCGGGCAACGACCACACGACGGGATGAAGCCGAACACCACGTGATCACCGGGAGCGAGCCAGCTCACGCCGGGGCCGACTTCCTTCACGATGCCGGCACCTTCGTGGCCACCGATGATCGGCGGTGCGAACGGCAAGTCGCCGGTCACGAGGTGCTCGTCGGAGTGGCACATACCCGACGCCTTCAACTCGACCAGCACTTCTCCGGCCTTGGGTGCGTCGAGTTCGATTTCTTCGACGCTCCAGGGCTTGCCCACTTCCCACAACACGGCGGCCTTGGTCTTCATGACTCCCCATTCGCTCGGGTGGCCGACCCCCGGCCACACACTCCGAAAGGTACTCCTCGCCGAGGTCGGGGTACGCTTCGGGAATGGACAGCACCACCGCCCCCACGGCCCCCGCCGACGTCACCATCTCGACCGGCGCGGCCACCAGCGAGTCCGCACCCATCGCCCCCGCCACCCCCGCCGTCACCGACGAACTCCTCATCGAGGAGATCTCGATCGACGGGATGTGCGGCGTCTACTGATCGACTGATCGGCAGATCGGCGCCCCATGGCCGTCGCCCTCGATACGCCACTCGAACTGCATCCTCAGGTCGCCGTCCGCCCCGAACCCTTCGGTGCCCTCGCGTACCACTACGGCAACCGCCGACTCATTTTCTTGAAGCATCCCGACGTGGTCTCGGTGGTCAACAACCTGGCCGCGCACGATTGTCTTCAGTCCACTCTCGACGCCTGTGGCGTGGCCCCCGAGCGCTGGCCGTCGTTCGTCACCGCGCTGTCGTCACTCGAATCTTCGGAGATCGTCCGTGAGCGCGCTCGTTGACCAGTTGAAGGGCGGCCTCGACGCGCCCATCTGCCTCACGTGGGAACTCACCTACGCGTGCAACTTGCAGTGCGTGCACTGTTTGTCGTCGAGCGGTCAGCGCGATCCGCGCGAACTCACCACCGCCGAGGCCAAGCGCGTGCTCGACGAGCTGCGCGACCTCCAGGTCTTCTACATCAACATCGGTGGCGGCGAGCCGATGGTGCGGCGCGACTTCTTCGAGTTGGTCGAGTACTCGGTGAACAGCGGCATCGGCGTGAAGTTCTCCACCAACGGCGCGTTCATCGACACCGAGAAGGCGCATCGTCTGGCCGCCATGGACTACCTCGACATCCAGATCAGTCTCGATGGTGTCGACGAGGCCACCAACGACGCAGTGCGAGGTGCCGGTTCGTATCGCATGGCCCGCACAGCCATGGACAACTTGGCCGTGGCCGGATTCGGACCGTTCAAGATTTCGGTGGTCGTCACGCGCCACAACGTTCCACAACTCGATCAGTTCAAGGCATTGGCCGATTCGTACGGCGCACAGTTGCGCATCACACGGCTGCGGCCGGCCGGCCGCGGCGCCGACTCGTGGCACGAGCTGCACCCGACGTTGGGTCAGCAGCGCGAGATCTACGACTGGTTGATGAAGGCCGGCGACAACGTTCTCACCGGCGATTCGTTCTTCCACCTCAACGCGCTCGGTGATCCGCTGCCGGGGTTGAACATGTGCGGGGCCGGTCGCGTGGTGTGCCTCATCGACCCCATCGGCGACGTGTATGCCTGCCCGTTCGTGATTCACGACGAGTTCAAGGCCGGCAACGTTCGCGACGAAGGCGGATTCTCCCGAGTCTGGAAGCAGAGCGACCTCTTCCGCTCGCTACGCGAGCCCCAATCAGCCGGCGCCTGCGCCTCGTGCGGCGCGTACGACGCGTGCCAGGGCGGCTGCATGGCGGCCAAGTTCTTCACCGGCCTGCCGCTCGACGGCCCCGATCCCGAGTGTGTCGGCGGCGAGGGTGAGCACGCGTTGGCCGGAGTGTCGGTCGGATCGGCGCCCAAGCCGAGCCAGGACCACTCGCAGCCGGTTCGCCTCTCGCGCAAGCCGATCACCGTTTCCTGATGCAACTGATCGAGTCGCTGCCGATCGGCGCGCGCACCGCGCCCAGCCGTGTGATGTTCGGCCCGCACGTGACCAACCTGGGTGATGA
>VERK01000314.1 GCA_018882725.1 Actinomycetota bacterium
GGAGCGCTGCTGTTCGCTGCGGCCGCCATCGGCGCTCTCGTACTCGTCATCGTGAACACCTGAGGAGATACGGCATGGAAGTACTCCGTGACCAGAACTGGCTGCTGACCGTCGGCACCTTCTTGCCCTTGGTCGGCGTGGTGGTGATGCTCTTCATCCCCAAGTCCGACGAGCAGTCGCACAAGTCGGTGGCGTTGATCACCGCTCTCGCCACCCTGGCGATCGGCATCTACACGCTGACGCAGTTCGACTTCGACCAGGCCGACAAGCTGCAGTTCTTCGCTGACGCCGAGTGGATCAAGGTCATCTCGAGCAACTACACGATCGGCCTCGACGGTATGAGCCTCCCGCTCTACATCTTGTCGATGATCGTCACCGTGCTCGTGATGATCTATTCGTGGGACCACATTCCGTCGCCCGGCAATCCCAAGGCGTTCCTCAGCCTCATGCTCATCCTTCAGACGGGTATGGCCGGAACCTTCATCGCGCAGGACCTCATTCTCTTCTTCGTCTTCTTCGAAGTGGTTCTGCTGCCGATGTACTTCATGATCGGTGTGTGGGGCGGCGAGCAGCGCCAGTACGCGTCGCTCAAGTTCTTCCTCTACACGATGTTCGGATCGGCACTCATGCTCGTCGCGTTCATCGCGCTCTTCTTCAAGGTGCGTGGTGCACTACCCGAGGGTGTCGAGCCGTCGTTCTCGATTCCGATGCTCGCCGAATACGGAGGTCTGCTCGGCCGGTCGGCACAGATCTGGATCTTCGCCGGAATGTTCGTGGGCTTCGCCGTCAAGGTTCCGATGTTCCCGTTCCACACGTGGTTGCCCGACGCCCACACGCAGGCCCCCACACAGGGTTCGGTGATCCTGGCTGCGATTCTTCTGAAGCTCGGTACCTACGGTTTCGTGCGTATCGCGATTCCGATCCTTCCCGAGGGTGCGCGCGAGTGGGCTCCTTGGATCGGTCTGTTGTCGGTCATCGGCATCATCTACGGCGCATTCGGATGCTTGGCCCAGACCGACATGAAGCGACTCATCGCGTTCTCGTCGGTGGCTCACATGGGCTTCGTGATGCTCGGTATCTCCACGCTCACGCCGATGGGCTTCAACGCGGCTCTGTTCGGAATGGTGGCGCACGGTCTCATCACCGGCATGCTCTTCTTCATCGCCGGCAGCGTGAAGGAGCGTTACCACACGCTCGAGATCGCTCGCCTGGGCGGAATGTTGAAGCAGCTCCCGAAGTTGGGCTGGATCCTCGGCTTCTGCGCAATGGCGTCACTCGGTCTGCCCGGCTTGGCCGGCTTCTGGGGTGAGTTCCCGGCCATCCTGGCCGCGTACTCGCCGGCACCCGGATTGTCGGAAGAAGTCTTCCGCGTGTTCATGGTGATCGCGGCCCTCGGAACGGTGTTCGCCGCGGCGTACCTGCTGTGGCTGTTCCAGCGCACTGCGTTCGGTGAACCCAAGCCCGAGTTCAGCGGCGGCCATGGTCACGGTCATGGGCACGACGGAGACGGACACGACGATCTGCACGACGTGAACACCTATGAGTGGATCGCCTGGACGCCTTTCTTGATCGCCATCGTGGTGTTCGGCGTGTATCCACAGTTGATGTTCAAGATCTTCGATCCGGCCGTCTCGGTCGCCCTCAAGGCTTTCGGAGGCTGATCCGTGCTCGCGTCGATCCTCGCTCAAGTGCCGTGGCAGGCGCCGACCATCGAC
>VERK01000110.1 GCA_018882725.1 Actinomycetota bacterium
ACCCGTCATCGTGATCGGTGCCGGCTCGGCCGGATGCGTGATCGCACGACGAGTCGCCGAATCCGGTCGCCCGGTGGTTCTGCTCGAAGCCGGATCACTCGACGCCCCCGAGTCCATTCACTCACCGTCGTTCTTCGATGCCTTGGCCACCCCGGGCTGGACGTGGGACGGTCTCGATGCGCAACGTGTGGCCGGTCAAGAAGTTCGCCCGTACGCGCGCGGTCGGGGCGCCGGTGGTTCGTCGGCCGTGAACGCGATGCTGGCCGTGGTGGGGGAGCCCGACGATTACGACCGCTGGGAACGCGATCACGGTTGCGATGGGTGGTCGTGGCGAGACGTTGCTCCGATATTCGACACCCTTCCCATTCCGTTGCGCTCCGTCGCTCCCACTCGGTTGGCCGACGCCGTCGGACGGGCCTGGACCGAGTCGGGTCGGCCCGGAGCCCTCGAGGCGGCCCGTCTCACCCAACGACCGAACGGCCGGCGAGCCTCGGCCTTCGACGTGTACGTCACGCCGATACGCGATCGTGTGGAAGTGCGCGGCGGTCTCGCGGTCGATCGCGTGGTGATCGACGCCGGTCGCGTGCACGGCGTCGTGACGTCCGATGGTGCGGCGATCGATTCCGACACCGTGGTGATGGCAGCCGGCGCCATCCACACACCGATCGTCCTGCAGCGCTCGAGAATTGCCAATCCGTTCGTCGGCCAGGGGCTGCAGGATCATCCGTCGGCACCGTTCACGATCGCGTGGCGCGATCCGGCCGATCCGGCTCGAGAAGCCGTCACCGGAATCGTGCGCACATCGTCGGGTGCCGCGCCGAACGATCTGCAGATACTGCCGATCGAACACCTCGGCCGCGAGGCGGCCCAATTCGCCACGCTCAACGCGGCTCTCATGAACGTGTGGTCGCGCGGGTCGATCGCCGATGGACAGATTCGCTTCGGGATGTTGACCGACGAGCGTGACGTCGCTGGCCTCACCACGGGCGTACGAATCGTTCGCGAACTCCTCGCCAGCGAACACATCCAGTCGCTGGTGGCGGGGGTCTTCATCGACGACGTCGGCACACCGATCGAACACTTGGGTGATGACGACGACGCGATCGCCACGTGGCTCGCGCAGCGGACGGGCGACTACGTGCACGCGGCCGGGACCTGTGCGATGGGCCGCCGTGGTGAGTCGGTGGTCGATCCGAGTGGTCGTTCGTGGGACGTAGCCGGGCTCTGGATCGCCGATGCCTCGGTGATGCCGAGGGTTCCCCGAGCCAACACGCATCTGCCCACCCTGATGGTGGCCGAGAAGATCGCTCGCCCCCTGGTGGCATCGCTCGTCGGCTGACCGTGCCACACCCCTGTGGTCGGCTGGACACATGAACCGAGACCCACTCCTCGTCATCGATTGCGACACCTGCGTCATGCGCGACACCGAGGCCTGTCACGACTGCGTCATGTCGTATCTGTGCCGCGACGACCCGCACGAGGCCGTCGTGTTCGACCTGGCCGAGATTCGGGCCATGCGTGTCCTCGCCGAGGCCGGATTGGTGCCTAACCTTCGGCATCGTGCGCCCGGCCAAGCTTCCGCCTCCTGACGCATCGTCAGCCGAGTACACCGAGGCGATCCTCGAGTACGCGCGATCGCTCGGACTCGATCGGGTCGGTGTCACGCACGCCGGAATTCTCGACCGTGCGCGCGTGGCTCTCGTCGATCGTCGCGAACGAGGACTGTCCGACACCATGGGCTTCACGTTTCGCGATCCGATTCGATCGACCGATCCCGACCGGGCGGTGACCGGCGCCCAATCGATCGTTGTGGCCGCGCTCAGTTACGCCATTGATGACTCAGGCGACGACTCAGGCGATGACACAGACGGTGCTGGTGACGGCGGCGGTCGCCCAGCGTTGTCGGCGCGGGTGGCCCGCTACGCCCGCCACGACTTCTACACACCATTGCGGCAATCGCTCCAGCAGGTCGCCCTTCGGTTGCGGCATGACGGGTTCCGCGCGGTCGTCTTCGCCGACGAAAACGACCTGGTCGATCGGGAAGTGGCCTGGCGGGCCGGTCTTGGCTGGTGGGGCAAGAACGCCAATCTCCTCGTACCTGGTGCCGGCAGCTGGTTCGTACTCGGTTCACTCGTCACCACGGCGCCACTGCGCGCGACGGCCCAGCCAGCGCCCGACGGTTGCGGGTCGTGCCAACGTTGCTTCGACGACTGCCCCACCGGAGCGATCGTCGATGCCGGCGTGATCGACGCGCGGCGCTGCCTTGCTTGGCTCGTGCAGAAACCCGGGATCTTTCCGCGGGAGTTTCGCATCGCACTCGGTGATCGGCTCTACGGCTGCGACGATTGTCAGGAGTCGTGTCCACCCACGGTGCGACTCGGTCGGCGTGTTCCGGCGCGCATCGGATCGGGTGGTCCGGGTGCGCACGTCGATGTGATTGAAGTGCTCACGGCGGACGACGCGCATCTTCTCGACCGTTTCGGCCGTTGGTATCTCGCCGAGCGCGATCCACGATGGCTGCGGCGCAACGCTCTGGTGATCCTCGGCAACATCGCGTCAACGCCCGTCGATGAACCGGTGCTCGGAGTTCTGCGCCACTACCTTTCTCACCGTGATCCGATGCTGCGCGCCCACGCCGTGTGGGCGGCCCGACGACTCGGACGCGCCGATCTCGTGACCGGTCTCGCCGACGACCCCGACCCGGATGTTCGAGCCGAACTCGACGAGGTCGGCACATGAAGCACCTCCTCGTCACGAACGACTTCCCGCCGAAGATCGGCGGTATCCAGTCATTGCTGTGGGAGTGGTGGCGGAGACTTCCGCCCGACTCGTTCGCCGTTCTCACCAGCCCGTATCAGGGGGCCGACGAGTTCGATGCGGCCCAGCCGTTTCACATCGAGCGCGTTCGCGAACCCGTTCTTCTGCCGCACCCATGGATGGTCAATCGAATCAACGACATGGCGCGTCGAGTCCAGGCCGACCTGATCGTTCTCGATCCGGCGGTTCCGCTCGGCGTCGTCGGTCCATCGCTCGCGCTGCCGTACGACGTGGTGTTGCACGGCGCCGAAGTCACCGTTCCGGGACGACTCCCGGTGTCGCGTCAGGTACTCGGTCGAGTTCTGCGCAAGGCCCGTCACGTGATCGCCGCCGGCGGATATCCGGCCGCCGAAGCCGAACGCGCCGCTGGCCGATCACTCGACGTGACCATCGTTCCGCCCGGCGTCGACACGTCGCGCTTCGTTCCGCTCGGCGACGACGAACGCCGTGGGGCCCGCGAGCACTTCGGTGTGGCGCCCGACGCGGAAGTAGTGGTGGGTCTCAGCCGTCTTGTCCCGCGCAAGGGTTTCGACACCGCCATTCGGGCGGTCGCCCGACTCAAGGACGAACGACCCGGATTGGTTCTTCTCATCGGTGGTGGCGGGCGTGACGCCGAGCGCTTGGCCGGATTGGCCAAGGAGTTGTCGGCGCCGGTTCGTTTTCTCGGTCGTGTGCCCAATGACGACCTGGCTCGGCTCTACGCCTGTGCCGACGTGTCGATGATGCTGTGTCGCAATCGTTGGCTCGGCCTCGAGCAGGAAGGATTCGGCATCGTGTTCGTGGAAGCGGCGTCGTGTGGAGTTCCGCAGATCGCCGGCCGCAGCGGCGGTGCGGCCGAAGCGGTGGCCGACGGCGAAACTGGCTTCGTGATCGACCCGCCCACCGACATCGATGCCGTCGTCGCCCGCCTGCGTCAACTCCTCGACGACGCCGGTCTCCGCGAGCGAATGAGCATCGCGTCGCGTCAGAGGGCCGAGCGCGAATTCTCGTACGACGTCTTGACTCGTCGCCTCGGTGAGTCGCTCGGAGTGTGGTCGTGAAACCCGGTGACTGGATCCTGCGCACCAACGTCGCCGCCACGGCGTTCTTCGTGGCGTCGAGTGCAGCGGCCGCCATCGTGTTCGACGGTTGGATGAAGACGCAAGGTGTTGTCGTGGCGCTGGCCTTGTTCGCCGGGGGAGTCGTCGCGTTTCTGTGGGGATACTGGAACGCTGTGCAGCGCAGCCGAAGCGACGAGATGGCGGTGGCCGAGCTCTACTTCTTGATGGGTCCGGCCATTCCCAAGCGCGTGAAGACCGTCATGTTGTCGTGCCTCACGGTGCAAACGGTGGTCTCGGTCGCCACCGCCATCGCCCGGCCGAGTACGCCGGCGGCCGACGGTGGATCGACTGCGGGGTCGACACTGGCCTTCGGCGTTCTGGTGCCGGTCCTCGGCCTCGGACTGAACGGTTTGTGGGCGGCGTCCCACGGGGGTTTTCAGCCCCGCCGTACGTCGATCGGCTAGAACAGAGACATGGCCGATACGGCGTCCCTCACCATCTCGATCGCCGCCCCGCTCGAACGCTGTTGGCAGATCGCCACCGACTTCGAGCGCTATCCCGAATGGGCCACCGACGTGAAGTCGGCGGTGGTGCAGAGTCGTGACGATCAGGGGCGTGCGACCGAAGTCGAGTTCCGCACGTCCGCACTCGGACGCAGCACGCACTATTCGTTGGTGTACGACTACTCGGCCGCCCCGCACCGCCTGGCTTGGCGGATGGCCAAGGGCGACATCATGCGCGCGGTCGACGGCGCGTACATGTTCGCTCCGAGTGAGTCGGGTGGGGTCGTCCTCACCTACAACCTCTCGATCGATCTGATCGTCCCGCTGCCCGGCTTCGTGAAGCGCCGCGCCGAGGTGCGCATCCTCAACACGGTCAAGGAACTCAAGGTCCGCGCCGAGTCGTGAGCGGCCGCCGCGCCGGCATCGACGTCGGCGGAACCAAGTGCGTGGCCGTGGTGATCGATGACGATCTGCGCGTGGTGGCCGAGCACCGCATCGCGACGCCGCGGGGCACCGATTCGCTCATCGACGGACTCGCCGATCTCGTCGAACGAGTGGGCCCGTGCGATTCGATCGGGCTCGGTGTTCCGGGCCTCATCACTCGCGATGGCGTGATCCGTGCGTCGCCGAATCTCTCCTCCGCCATCGACTTCCCGGTGGGTCGTCGTCTTTCCGATCGAATCGGTCGCATCGTTCACGTGGAGAACGATGCGACGTGCGCGGCCATCGCCGAATGGCGGGCCGGAGTGGCTACCGGTGCACGCCACGCCGTGGTCGTGACCCTCGGAACCGGGATCGGTGGCGGTCTCGTGAGTGAGGGTCGCGTCGTTCGTGGAGCCAACGGGTTCGCGGGTGAGATCGGCCACATGATCGTCGATCCGAGTGGGCCGCGTTGTCCGTGCGGTCAGCACGGATGCTGGGAGCGTTTCGCTTCCGGGACCGGCCTCGTCTTCCTCGCTCAGCGAGCCGGCTTGTTCGCGCATCGTGCCGACCTGCGGGGCGAAGACGTGATGGCGGCGGCCACCGGGGGAGACGACGCGGCCCGTGACGTGCTCGACGAGTTCGGGAAGTGGGTTGCGTTGGGCTTGGCGAATCTCACCAACGCGCTCGATCCGGAAGTGATCGTGATCGGTGGTGGATTGGCCGCATCGGGTGACGCGGTGATCGGCCCAGTTCGCCGTTGGTTCGCGGAACTTCTCTACTCCCCGCGCCTTCGTCCGCATCCGCGTATCGACGTTGCCCGTCACGGCCCGTTGGCCGGGGCGATCGGCGCGGCTCTCCTGGCCGAGGTGTCAAACGAACCGTTCTCCGACGGCACCGGCCACTAGGGTCGAACCCATGGAGTTCCGCCGTATCAGCAATCTGCCTCCGTACGTCTTCACGATCATCAACTCGCTGAAGATCGAGGCACGGCGCAACGGTGTCGACGTCGTCGATCTCGGATTCGGCAATCCCGACATTCCGTCCCCGTCGATTGCCGTCGAGAAGCTGGCCGAAGCGGCCAAGATCGCGCGAAATCATCGCTACTCGATGTCACGCGGACTTCCCAAGCTCCGCGAGGCCATCGCCGATCTGTACAAGCGCAAGTGGAACGTCGATCTCGACGTCGAGACCGAGATCACCAACACCATCGGATCGAAGGAAGGCTTCAGCCACCTCATGTGGGTCCTGCTCGATCGTGGTGACGCCGCCATCGTTCCGAGCCCTAGTTACCCGATCCACATCTACGGCCCGCTGTTCGCTGGCGCCGACCTGCGCCAGGTGCCCATGCGCAGTTTGTCCGACCCGCGTGTGCAGACCGACTTCGAAGGTGACTTCTTCGACAGTCTCACCACCGCTTACGACGTGGGTTGGCCCAAGCCGCGTGTGCTCGTCATCTCGTTCCCGCACAACCCGACGGGCTCGTGTGTCGACCTGCCATTCATGCAGCGCGTCGTCGACTTCTGCCGTGAGCGCAACATGATCGTGGTGCACGACTTCGCCTACGCCGATGTCGGATTCAACGGATATCAGCCACCGTCGATCCTGCAGGCCGAAGGAGCCAAGGAATGCGCGGTCGAGCTGTATTCCATGACCAAGAGCTTCTCGATGGCTGGCTGGCGCGTGGCCTTCTTGCTCGGCAACCGCGACGTCGTCCAGGCGTTGGTGAAGTTGAAGAGTTACCTCGACTACGGAACCTTCCAGCCCATTCAGATCGCGGCCACCGTGACCATGAACGAAGCTGGCGACTACCCCGAAGAGGTCTGTTCGATCTACCAGAGCCGTCGTGACGCGTTGATCGACGGTCTCGGACGTATCGGCTGGGACATTCCCGCGCCGAAGGGGTCGATGTTCGTGTGGGCTCCGATTCCCGAGCCGTACGCCGACTTGACCTCGGTCGAGTTCTGTTCGTTGATGGTTCGCGAATGTGAAGTGGCGCTGTCACCTGGTGTTGGCTTCGGACCCGGGGGCGAAGGCTTCGTGCGCTTCGCACTCATCGAGAACGAACAGCGCATCGCGCAAGGTCTCCGCAACCTCAAACGCGGGCTCACGAAACTCGGCTGACGTGTCGGCCCATGTGATCCGCCTGTGGTTGCCCGATCGCCCGGGAACCCTGGGGCGGGTCGCGGCGGCCATCGGTTCGGTGGGTGCTGACGTCACCGGAATCGAAATCCTCGAACGTGGCGCCGGGATGGCCATCGACGAGGTCACGATCGAGGTGCCCGACACGACGTCCGTCGATGACGTCGTGGTCGCACTCGCCCGAGTGGACGGTGTGGCGGTCGAAGACGTCCGCCGACTCGACGACGAACGTCTCGATCACGGCGTCATGGGTCTCTCCGTGCTCGCCGACTTCATCGAGTCGAATGGCGACGTCGAGGTTCTCGTGGCGGGGTTGCGGCGACTGCTCGAAGCCGATTGGGTCGCCATTGTCGATCGCGGTCGTCCGGCCGTGCTCGTGGAATCGGGCGAAGTGCCCGATCCGAGTTGGCTCGTGGCGTTCCTCGCCGGCACCGTC